>JBBITY010000194.1:0-6629 GCA_037440565.1 Desulfurellales bacterium | reverse complement strand
CGATGGATGAGTGACGCGCTTGGTCCACGACATCTCGGAGACGTGGACCAGCCCTTCGATGCCCGGCTCGAGCTCCACGAACGCCCCATAGTCCGCCAGGCTGACCACCTTCCCGTGCACTTTTGCCCCGACCGGATAGCGCTCGGCCACGCTCGCCCAGGGATCGGGCAAAATCTGCTTCATTCCCAGCGAGACTCGGCCGCGCTCCGGATCATACTTCAACACCACGACCTTGACTCGCTCGCCGACGCTGACCACGTCCGACGGGCGGTTGACCCGGCCCCATGACATGTCGGTGACGTGCAGCAGGCCGTCGATGCCGCCGAGGTCGACGAACGCCCCGTAGTCGGTGATGTTCTTGACGACGCCTTCGAGGATCACGCCTTCCTCGAGGACCTTCAGCGTTTCCTGCTTGAGTTGCTGGCGCTCGCGTTCCATGACCGCCCGGCGCGAGACGACGACGTTGCCGCGCGCCCGGTTGAACTTGAGCACCGCGAACTGGGTGCGCTGGCTGATAAACCGGTCGAGGTTACGCGCCGGTCGGAGGTCCGCGTGCGAACCGGGAAGGAACGCCGGCACCCCCACGTCCACCTTGAGTCCGCCCTTCACCTTGCCAGTGATGACGCCCTCGATCACCCCGTTGTGCTCGAAGGCCTCCTCGATGTCGCGCCACACCTTGGCTTGCTCGGCCTTGGCACGGGAAAGCACGATACCGCCGGTTTCGCCCTCATCGGCATCGAAGTACACGTCGATCTCGTCGCCTTCCTTCACCGTGACCTCGCCGCGGCGATCCACAAACTCCTGAATGGGGATTTGCCCTTCTGACTTGTATCCGATGTCCACGGTGACCGCGTCGCGCGTCACGAGCACCACCCGACCGCGCACGACCTCGCCCGGCCGAACGCTCCGCATGCTCTCCTCGAAGAGCCTGCGAAAGTCGTCTTCGCCGCCGCCGGTCGCGGCCACCTTGGCTTGCTGATTCATGTGGATGGTACCCCCTCGAGGTGCGTTCGATGTTCCATATCGCCGCGGCCGTGGACTTTCAAGCTTCGCGACGGCTTCGATGTGCGCCCTCAGCCGCGCCACCACCGCGTCGACGCTCTCGTGGGTCGTGTCGACGACCAGCGCGCCCGGCGCAGGCCGCAGCGGCGAATGCGCGCGCTCCTGGTCGCGGCGGTCACGCTGGGCGATTTCGCGCGCGACTGCAGCCACATCGGCCGGCTCGCCCCGGGCGGCGAGGTCGGCACAGCGCCGGCGCGCCCGTTCCTGCGGCGCGGCCGTGAGGAAGACCTTCACCGCCGCTTCCGGAAAGACGACCGTCCCGATGTCGCGGCCTTCCATAACGACGCCTCCACCGGCGCCGAGCGCGCGCTGGAGCGCCACCATGCGCTCGCGCACGACCGGCACGGCTGAGACCTTGGATGCGTACTGCCCCGCCTCACCGGAGCGAATCTCCCCGGACAGGTCGCGTCCGTTGACCAGCGTGTGCACACCGTCGGCGCGCTCTTCAAACGCGATGTGGATCCGCTCGCAGAGCGCGCGCAAGGCCTCGGCGTCGCCAAAATCGATGCCGCGCTCCGCCGCTAGCACCCCGACGACCCGATACATGGCCCCCGTGTCGACGTAGCGAAACCCCAGGGCCTGCGCCAAGCGCCGGCTCACCGTGCTCTTCCCCGAGCCGGCCGGGCCGTCGATCGCCACCACCGGACGCTTCATCGTCGCAGGGCCTCCAGGCGGGTGAAATAGTCAGGAAACGTTTTACTCACGCAATCCGGGTCGTCAATCCGGACGCCCTCTACCTTGAGTCCGATGAGCGCAAAGCTCATCGCGATCCGGTGATCATCGTAGGTGCGCACGAGTCCGGGCGCAATGGGCGACGGCCGCACGACCAAGCCGTCCGGCAGTTCCTCGACCGACACACCGAGGCGCGCCAGCTCGCTGGCGACCGCATGCAAGCGATCGCTCTCCTGCCAGCGCAGGTGGGCAACGTTGCGCACCTGTACCGGGCCGCTGGCGAAAGGCGCCAGCACCGCCAGCGTGGGGGCCGTGTCCGAGATCGCGTTGAGATCGGCCTCGATGCCCTGCAATCGGTCCGGTCCAATGACCTCGATTGCATCGGCTTCCCAGCGCACCTGCGCGCCCATGGCGGCGAGCACCTCCGCGAAGCGCACGTCGCCCTGCAGAGAATGCCGCCCGAGCCCTTCGATGCGGACGCGCCCGCCGGTGAGCGCAGCGGCGGCCAGGAAGTAGTGCGCGCTCGACGCGTCGGGCTCGATCGCGTACGTGCGCGCGACGTAGCGCTGGCCGGCGCGGACGCGAAAACTCCGGTACGCCTCGCGCGCCACTTCGACGCCGAACGCCGCCATGACCCCGATCGTCATGTCCACGTACGGCTGCGCGACCAGCGCCCCGCGCACGCTGACCGTGACGTCGCGCGCGGCGTAGGGCGCCACCTGCAAGAGCGCCGAGAGGTACTGGCTGCTGCGCGCGCCGGCGATCTCCGCCGCACCACCCGGCAACCCGTCGGCCTCGACGACCACCGGTGGGCAGCCCGTCGCGCGTTCACAGCGTACCCGCGCGCCGAGCTGCTGCAACCCATCGACCAGGTCCTGGATCGGCCGTTCGCGCATGCGCGCGCTGCCGTCGATCCGGTAGCGTCCGTGCCCGAGACACAGCGCCGCGAGCAGAAACCGCATCGCCGTCCCGGCGTTCCCGACGAACAGATCCGCTTCGGTGGCGGGCCACTGGCCCCCCTGCCCGGCGACGTCGAGTCGCTCCGCCGCCTCGTCCGCGGCGATGTCCACCCCGAGCTGGCGCAAGGCCGCCACCATGTAGCGCGTGTCGTCGCTGAACAGCGCTCCGGAAAGCTGCGAGGCGCCGTTTGCCAGCGCAGCGATGAGCAACGCCCGGTTCGTGATCGACTTCGACCCTGGCACCCGAACGGTCGCGTCGGGCGGGCGCGTCAAGGGCACGATCGCCAGTGCGCCGCTGCTCATCGCTCCGACTCCAGGCGCCTGCGCCCGGCGCGCCCGGCCTCGAGCAGGCGCGCGATCGCGTCTCCGTCGCCGGCGGCGATCGCGGCGCGCAAGCGTTCGAGCTGGCTGCTGAACGTCGTTATGGCTTCGTTGACGGCCGTCCGGTTCGCGAGAAAGATATCGCGCCAGAGCTCCGGCAAGCTGGCAGCCACGCGCGTGGCCTCGCGCAAGCTCGGCCCGGCCAGGGCGAATCGGCTCGGATCCTCGGCATTGATGGCCCCCGCCAACGTGTACGCCAGCGCGTGCACGAGGTGGCTCGTCCACGCCAGCGCGCGATCGTGATCGGCGGGTGCCATGCGCCGGACCCGTGCACCGACGCCGCGCCACAAGGCCTCGACCCGTTCGAGCGCCGCAGCATCGGTGCGCGGCGTCGGCGTAATCACGCAGCACGCGTCCTGAAAGAGATCGACCTCTGCCGCCGCCGCGCCGGAGCGCTCACTCCCGGCAATGGGATGCGTGCCGACGAATGGACAGGTCGGCGGCAGGAGGGCTTCCAGCGCTTCGACGATCACCCCCTTGACGCTCCCGACATCGGTGACAACCGTTCCCGGAGCGAGGCGCGGCACCAGCGCCCGAGCCACGATGGCGGTGGTCTCGACCGGCACGGCGAGGACGACGAGGTCGACCGGTCCAATCGCCTCCACGTCGCGCGTGGCGCGATCGATGATGCCGCGCGCCCGCGCCGTCGCCAGGTTCGCTTCGCTGCGGCCGACGCCAGTCACGTGGCTGATCAGACCAGCGCGGCGGGCCGCCAGGGCCAGCGACCCGCCGATCAGCCCAACGCCGACGACGGCAACGCGCTCAAAGAGCCAGGCCACTTGCCTCCCTGCCGGTCAGCACGGTTCTCAGTGCGCGGACCAGGCGCCTGTTTTCTTCCGGCAAGCCGACGCTCACGCGCAAGTGCTCGGGGAATCCGTACACGGGCACGGGGCGCACGATGACGCCGAGCCGCAACAACGCGTCGTACACGCGCGCCGCATTGCCCACTCGGACCAGGATGAAATTCGCCGCGCTCGGGACGGTCTCCAACCCCATCGCGGCGAATGCCTCGCGAAGATACGCCATCCCCTCGCGGTTCACACGGCGCGTGCGTTCCACGTGCTCATGGTCGTCGAGGGCGGCCAGGGCGGCGGCTTGGGCTACGGTGTTGACGTTGAACGGCGCCCGCAGTCGGTTCATCATCTCGATCAGTTCCGGATGCGCCACACCGTAGCCGATGCGCAGCCCGGCTAGGCCGTAGACCTTCGAAAAAGTGCGCAGGACGATGATCGGCTGTTCGTTGCGCAGATCCGCAAGCGTATCCGGGTAATCGGGGTCCTCCACGTATTCGGCGTACGCCTCGTCCATGACCACGATCACTTCCGGGGGCAGGCTGCGCAGGCACTCTTCCCACGCGTCGCGCCGGAAGATGGTGCCCGTCGGGTTGTTCGGGTTGGCGAGGAACACCAGGCGGGTGGCTGGCGTGATCGCGTCAACAATGCCCTCCAGGTCGTGGGTGAAGTTGCGCAGCGGCACACAGACGCTGCGGCCGCCTTGTGCCTGGACGAGCATCCGGTAGATCACGAACGCCTGGTCGGCCATTACGGCCTCCTCGCCGGCACGGAGAAAGGTGCGGACGGCGAGCTCGATGATCTCATTCGACCCGTTGCCGATCAGCAGCGCCTCGGGTGAGACGCCCAGCTTGCGCGCCAGCGCCCGCTTGAGGTGGTAACAGCTCCCATCGGGATAGCGGTGCACGTCGTTCAGCACCTCCCGAATGGCTGCCAGCGCCTTCGGCGAGGGGCCGAGCGGGTTTTCGTTCGAGGCGAGTTTGATGGAATCCGTCACGCCGTACTCGCGCTCCAGCTCGTCAATGGGCTTTCCGGGAGGATACGGCTCGAGCCCGCGAATCCAAGGCGGCACCAAGAGCTTAACGTTCATTGCGGCTTTCGTCTTCCGGCCAGCGGCAGGCGGGATACGACCCCAAGACCTTGACGAACAGCGACCGCCGGCGCAGCGCGGCCAACGCCTTGGCCATCGCCGGTTCTTCGGCGTGCCCCGTGAGATCGAGAAAGAAGACGTCCTCCCACGCCCGTCCCTTCAGCGGCCTCGACTCGATGGTGCTGAGGTTGATGCGGTGGCGGGCAAATCCGCCCAGCACCCGATGCAAGGCACCGGGCTCGTGGGGAACGGAAAACAAGACGGAGGTCTTGTCGTCCCCGGTGGGTTTGCCGAGTCCATCGGCACTGATGACGAGGAAACGGGTCACGTTATTGGGTTGGTCCTGAATATTTGCGGCCACAACGGCCAATCCATAGCGCTGCGCGGCCTGGCGGCCGGCGATCGCGGCCGTTGCCGGATCGGCGGCCGCGGCCTCCGCGGCGATGGCGTTGCTCGCGACCTCTTCGAGCGGGACACCGGGGTAATGCTGGGCCAGCCAGGCGCGGCACTGCGCAAGCGACTGCGGATGCGACACGATGCGGCGGAGCGCCTGCGGCGCGGCAGCGCGCGCGATCAGGCAGTGGTTGACCCGCAGGAGGACCTCCGCCTTGATGCTGAGCGGCGAGGTGACGAACCGGTCGAGCGTCTGCGCCACCACGCCTTCGGTGGAATTCTCCACCGGCACGACGCCGTAATCGGCCCGTCCGCGCTCGACCTCGTCGAACACGGCGTCGATGGACGGCAGGGGCACCAACTCCGCACCCGATCCGAATTGCCCGCGCGCGGCCTGCTGCGAATACGTGCCGGCCGGGCCCAGGTAGGCGATGTGCAGCGGCCGCTGCAGGGCGAGGCAGCTCGACATGATCTCGCGGAAGATGGCCCGGACGTGATCGACCGTGAGTGGGCCGGAGTTCGCGCGCAACAGGCGCTCCAAGATGCGCTTTTCCCGTTCCGGCGCATAGACGGCGCGCCCCTGCCCGCTCTTGTGGCGCCCGATTGCAATCGCCAGCTCGGCGCGCCGGTTGAGCAGCGCCAGCATCTGATCATCGATGCGATCGATCCGGGTCCGCAACGTCTCGATCGACGCCGTCCGTGACACGCGACTGCCTTGCATGCTGTCCCGGCCAGTCGACGTCACCCGCGCGCGGCGGCCCGCGCCGGTGGTCACAGTACAATGCCCCTCATGGAATTGGTTTGGCCGGTGCGGCTTCAGGTAGCGCACGGGCGGCGGGATTGCAACCTGCGAAGAGACTCTGGGGGAGATCCTGGGGGCATGGGCGTGGGCTCGCCGCACACCGAAACGGGCGCGCTCCACAGACTCGGGCTGCCCGATTCACGAGCTCACGAACCGGCTTCGGCCAACGCGTCGAGGAGCGTTTCCACCTGGGCGCCCGCGTCGAACCAGCGGATGGTGGGGTCGGCCCGAAACCAGGTGAGCTGGCGCTTGGCGAGGTGGCGGGTTGCGCGGGCCATGTCCGCGATGGCTTGTTCCAAATCGCAGAGGCCGTGGAGGTAGGCGCCGATCTCGCGATAGCCGATGCTGCGCAGCGGCCCCGAGTCGGGGCTGTAGCCGCGCTGCCACAGTCCCCGCACTTCATCCGCCAGGCCGGCCTCGACCATGGCGCGACAGCGCGTGTCGATGCGCTCGTACAGCGCGGGCCGCGCCATCGTCAC
>JBBITY010000193.1:0-6652 GCA_037440565.1 Desulfurellales bacterium | reverse complement strand
AATCGTCGACATCGATTACCGACATGAAGGTCACGGCACGGTCCTGCGGCTGTACCTGGACCGCGAGGGCGGGGTGAGTCTCGATGACCTGGGCCCCATGAGCCGCCGCCTCGGCGACGTTCTGGATGTCTACGACATCGTCCCCGGTCGGTACACCCTGGAGCTATCATCTCCCGGGATCAACCGGCGGCTTCGCCGCCCGGAGCACTTCCGCCGCTACCTGGGCAAGCGGGTTCACGTGCGGACCGTGGCCCGGCATCACGGGCGACGGTCATTCCTGGGGCCGCTGCTCGCCGTCGAGCCGGAGGCTATCGTTATTCAGACGCGAGAGGGCGCCGAGACGATCCGCTTCGAGGACATTGCGCAGGCAAACTACGAACACGATTTCACGACCGAGACTCCGAACAAACGGATGGCGCGGACCCGGCCGAGGTGAACCATGCAGCCCGAGTTGAGCCGAGTCATTGAACAGGTCAGCAAGGAAAAGGGGATCGACAAGTCGATCGTCATCTCCGCGGTGGAAAATGCGATGCTCTCAGCCGCCAAGAAGGTGATCGGCGGCGATATGCGTATCGAAGCGCAATACAATCCCGAGATCGGCGAGGTGGAGCTGTTCAAGATCCTTACGGTTGTCGAGACGGTGACCAACGCGGAGACGGAGATCGGGATCGACGCCGCGCGGCAGAACCTTGATCCCGGAGCCCAGCTCGGCGACGAGTTGCTGGAGAAACTCGACCAGCGCTACGGCCGGATCGCCGCTCAGGCGGCCAAGCAGAATCTCATCCAGCGGCTGCGCGATGCGGAGCGCGATATCATTTACAACGAGTTCAAGGACCGCAAAGGCGAGCTGACCCACTCCGGCATCGTCCAGCGCTTCGAAAAAAAGAACATCATCGTCAACTTGGGCCGCACTGACGCGATTCTTCCCGAAAAGGAGCAGATCCCGCGCGAGCGGTATCGCCAGGGGGACCGCATCCGCGCCTATATCCTCGACGTCGAGATGAGCGGCAAGGGACCGCAGATCGTGCTCTCCCGGACGCACCCGGGCTTTCTCATCAAGCTGTTCGAACAGGAAGTGCCCGAGATTTACGAGGGGATCGTCGAGGTCAAGGGGGCCGCGCGAGAGCCCGGCGGGCGGGCCAAGATCGCGGTGATGTCTCATGACCCCGACGTGGATCCCGTTGGCGCCTGCGTCGGGATGAAGGGCACGCGGGTCCAGAGCGTCGTGCAGGAGCTACGCGGGGAGAAGATCGACATCGTCCACTGGACTCCAGATCCGGCCGAGTTCGTCGTGCGCGCGTTGGCTCCCGCGCGAGTGTCGAAGATCGTCATGGATGAGGACGCGCATTCGATGGAGGTCGTGGTGCCCGACGATCAACTGTCTCTCGCGATCGGGAAGAAAGGACAGAACGTCCGCCTCGCCTCCCGCCTCACCGGCTGGAACCTCGATGTCCGGAGCGAGGCCGAGGCGGAGGCAGAAGCGCGCCGGTCCCGCCAGTCCCTGAGTGCTATCCCGGGGGTGGGTGATGTGACCGCCGAGTTGCTTTTCCAGCACGGCTTCAAGTCCGCCGAGGAAGTGGCGCAGGCCGACGAGGCAGCGCTCGCGGAGGTGGATGGCATTCCCGAGGAAAAGATCGCGAGCATCTTGGCGGCCGCACGGGCCCATGTCGAAGAACAACGGCGCGCCGCCGAGACGGCCGCGGCGCATGCGCCCGCTGAGTCCGAGGGAGAGCCCCCCGCGCCGGACACCGAGGCGGCGGTCGGCAGGCAGGAGAGCGAGGTGTCGTGAGGCGCGCAAGGCATCAACCGATACGCAGTTGCCTCGGATGCGGACGCCGGGACTTCCAAGGGGTGATGGTGCGCCTCGTGCGCGACGCCGACGGCCGGCTGCGCATTGATCCGACCCGGCATGCCGGCGGACGGGGCGGCTACTTGCATCGCTCGGCGCACTGCTGGGACCGCTTCGCCAGCCGCAAGGGTGTCGTGCCCGCGTTTCGCGCCCCTGTGAGTCGGTCAGCGCGCGCGGCGTTGCTTTCGGACTGGCTCCGGAGCGGTGAGCAGTGAGGGCTACGGCAATGGCACGCACGCGGATTCACGAGCTGGCGAAAGAATGGGGTCTCGATCCCAAGGACCTCATCGCGCGCCTGGAAAAGATCGGTATCCGCGGGAAGCGCTCACAGAGCTCGTTGACCGAGGAGGAGATCGAGCGTGCGGCGCGCGAATTGGGCGTCGGGCCGAAACCGACTGTGACCATCGGCGAAGAGCGGATGGTGACCGCGGAAACGGGCCAGCAGATGGTGGAACGCCGGGTGGGGTCCAAGGTCATCCGGCGCCGCGCGGCGGCACCGAGCGCGCCCGCGCCAGAGTTCGTGCCGACGGAACCGCTGCAGCCGCTCGGCATCGAAAGCGAAGTCCTGCAAGCATTCGCGGCGCCCGAGGCCCTGACGGAGCCGCTAGAAATCCCGCCGCTGGTTACGGAGATTCCAGTGCCCGTAGCACCGGTTGAGACCACCGAGCGGGACTTGGGTCCACCGCCGCCACCGCCGGTGCCTCCTTCCGAGGTGGTGGAGCTTCCACCCCCGGCCCCCGCAGCGGCGCCGGCTCCGCAAGAGCCGGATCTCGAGGTGCCATTGGGTCCGAGGGTGCTCGGCCGCATCGATCTCAAGAGGGCGGAGGCGGAGCGCGTACCCGTGCGCCCGAAGCCCCCGGAGGCTGCGCGCGGGCGGCGTCTGCCCAGCGTCGAGCTTCCGGCGGAGCCGATCCCGGTCGAAGAAGCGCGGCCCGGGAAGAAAAAGAAGCGGCGCGTCATTCAGAAGCCGGAAGTCGCGGAAATGGGCGAACGCGAGCGG
This sequence comes from Desulfurellales bacterium, assembly GCA_037440565.1. Lineage (GTDB taxonomy): Bacteria > Desulfobacterota > Binatia > HRBIN30 > CADEER01 > JBBITY01. The sequence goes on along the minus strand of JBBITY010000193.1, from coordinate 3,803 downwards.
TGGCTTGCGCGCGTGCCGCGCAAGAAGCGCGCGATGCCCGGCAAGGAGCAGAAGAAGACCGAGATCACGCTGCCCAAGCCCAGTAAGCGCGTCGTGCGTATCTCCGAGGTGGTCTCGGTGGGCGAGCTGGCCAAAGCAATGGGCGTGAAAGCCGGCGAGGTGGTCAAAAAGTTGATGGAATCCGGCATGATGGCGACCATCAATCAGGTCCTGGATGCCGACACGGCCACGTTGATTGCCTCGGAATTCGGCTACAACGTGGAAAACGTCAGCTTTGACGCCGAGTCGGCCATCGAGGTCGGTCGCGAGGCGGCCGGCGAGGAGGTGTTGCAGCATCGCCCGCCCGTGATCACCATCATGGGGCACGTCGACCACGGCAAGACCTCGCTCCTCGACGCCGTCCGCGAGACCAACGTCACGGCCGGGGAAGCCGGCGGCATTACGCAGCACATCGGCGCCTATACGGTCACCGTGCACGGGAAGCGCGTAACCTTCCTCGACACCCCCGGCCACGAAGCGTTTACGGCGATGCGCGCCCGCGGGGCGAAGGTGACCGATATCGTCGTCCTCGTGGTGGCGGCCGACGACGGCGTCATGCCGCAGACCGTCGAGGCCATCAACCACGCGCGGGCCGCCAATGTCCCGATCGTGGTCGCGATCAACAAGATCGACAAGCCCGCGGCTAACCTCGACCGCGTCAAGCAGGAGCTCGCCGATCATGGGCTCGTCCCCGAGGATTGGGGCGGCGATACGATCTGCGTGCCCGTCTCGGCGAAAACCAGGGAAGGGCTGCCGCACCTTCTGGAAATGCTCCTCCTGCAGGCCGAGCTGCTCGAGCTGAAGGCGAATCCCGACAAGCCTGCGCGCGGGACGATCATCGAAGCGAAGCTCGACCGCGGGCGCGGCCCGGTCGCCACCGTGCTGGTGCAAGAAGGGACCCTGCGCCCCGGCGATCCGTTTGTGTGCGGAGCGTATTCGGGACGCGTACGGGCGATGATCGACGAGTCGGGGACCAAGGTGAGCCATGCCGGCCCTTCCACGCCCGTGGAGATTCTCGGGCTGCCGGCCGTGCCCGAGGCGGGCAGCTCGTTTGTGGTCGTCGCCGACGAAGCGACGGGACGCCAGGTGGCCGAGCACCGCGCGGCCAAGCACCGCGAGGCGACCCTGATCAAGACTGCCAAGGTCTCGCTCGAAGACCTCTACCGGCAGGTTCAGGCGGGCGACACCAAGGAGCTCCGCGTGGTCCTCAAGGCTGACGTGCAAGGGTCGGTGGAGGCCATCACCGAGGCCCTGACCCGACTGACGTCCGACGAGGTGCGGCTCAACGTGCTCCACGCCTCGGTCGGCGGGATCACCGAGACCGATGTCATGTTGGCGGCGGCGTCGAACGCGGTGGTCATCGGCTTCAACGTGCGCCCCGAAGCCAAAGCCAACGCTGCAGCCGAGCGGGAGGGCGTCGATGTGCGCCTCTACACGGTCATCTACGACGCCATCAACGACGTCCGGGACGCCATGGAGGGGCTCCTGGAGCCGGCCTTGCGCGAAAAGATCACCGGTCGGGCCGAGGTGCGCAACATCTTTGCCATTCCGAACGTGGGTACGATCGCCGGCTGCTTCGTGAACGAAGGCAAAGTGGTCCGCAATGCAACGGTGCGGTTGGTGCGCGACCACGTGGTGGTTTACACGGGCAAGGTCGCAAGCCTGCGCCGCTTCAAGGAAGACGTGCGCGAGGTCCAGTCCGGGTACGAGTGCGGCGTGGGTTTGGAGAATTTCCAGGATATCAAGCTCGGCGACGTGATCGAGCTCTACGAGATGGAGCAAGTGGCGAGGCGGCTGAGCAGCGCCAGCGCGGGCCGGAGCACGGCGCAAGCAGAGCGCTCGCTGTGAGGGCAGGCGCCTCATGGTCGTCGGCGTCCTCAAGCTCACGCTCTATTTGCCCGAGAATCATTCGCTGAAGGGAAAGCGCGGCGTGCTGAACAAGATCAAAGCCCGCGTCGCGAATACGTTCAATGTCTCGATTGCTGAGTGCGATGCACACGACCTGTGGCAGCGCACGGTGCTGGGCATCTCCCAGGTCGGCCCCGATGCGGGATACGTGGACGGGGCGCTGCGGCAGGTGGTGCGCTTCATCGAGAATCTGCACGTCGCCGAGGTCGGCGAGGAGGAGATCGAGCTGTTCCACTGCTGAGCGGTGGCGCGGGAGCCCCGTTCCCGCCCTTTGGCTGGCTCGCGTGGGGATCCTTTGCCGGGAGGCGTCGCCATGACCCGGCGCGCCGATCGCGTCGCCGACGCGATCCACGAGACCGTCGCCGATCTGGTGGTGCGCGAGATCAAGGACCCGCGGGTCGGCATGATCACGCTCACCAGGGTGCGCGTCTCGGCCGACCTGCGCCACGCGCGCGTGTACTTCAGTGTCCTCGGCGACGCCGCCCGGCGGGCGCAGTGCCTGGAAGGCCTGCGCAGCGCAGCCGGCTTTATCCGGACGCAGTTGGCCCGGCAGCTCAATCTGCGCGTCGTGCCAGAAGTCACCTTCGAGTTCGATCCCAGCCTGGAGCAGGCGGAACGGATCTCGCGGCTGCTGAAGGATGCCGGCACCGACAAGCCCGAGCAATGAACGGCATCCTCATCGTCGATAAACCCGAGGCGGTGACGTCGGCGGAGGTCGTGCGGCAGGTGAAGCGCCGCCTGCTTGCCAAGGTGGGCCATCTCGGCACACTGGATCCCTTTGCCACGGGGGTGCTGCCGCTCTGCCTCGGCGAAGCGACGAAGATCGCCCAGTTCCTCAGTACGGCCGACAAGACCTATCAGGGGGTCATCCGCCTCGGTGCGGCGACCGATAGCGGCGACCGCACCGGCCACATCATCCGCACAGCGCCGGTTCCCGAGCTGGAAACAGAGCGCCTCCGTGAGGTCGAGCGCCGTTTCACCGGCGACACGGCCCAGGTGCCGCCGATGTACTCGGCGCTCAAGCGCGCCGGCGTGCCGCTCTACCGGCTGGCACGACGGGGCATCGCGGTCGAGCGGGCAGCACGCCAGGTGCGCATCGCCGCCCTGCAACTGGAACCTTGCGGCCCCGGCCAATTGCGCTTCGAGGTCACCTGTTCCAAAGGGACGTATGTGCGAGTGTTAGCCGAGGACATTGGCGAAGCCTTGGGCTCCACCGCCCACCTCGAGGCCTTGCGGCGGACCCGCTTCGGCCGCTTCGACCTCGGCCAGGCCGTCGACTTGTCCCGTTGGGACCCACATGACCCGGCCGCTGTGATCTCGATTCGCCGCGCGCTCGCCCATCTTCCGGCCTGCGTGCTCACCGCCCGTGGCGCCGCGGCGGCGCGCCATGGCCAGGCGTGGGTCCTCGATGAGATCCAGGCGCCGCCGCACGATGAGGTGGCCGTGCTGCTCGACCCAGAGGATCACGTCGCTGCGGTTGTGCGCCGCCGCGACGGCGGCTGGGCGTTCGCTCGTGTTCTCGACCCCCCAACTTTACAAGGCTGAAGCCCTGTGGTAATCGACGCGGGGTAAAAATAAAACGGAGGAAAGATGGGGGCAGCTTCGCAGCGAAAGGGAGAGTTGGTGGAGCAGTTTCGACTGCACTCGACCGATACCGGCTCTCCGGAAGTCCAGATTGCGCTGCTGAGCGAGCGAATCAACCACCTGACGGAACACTTTCAGACCCACTCGAAGGATCACCATTCCCGCCGCGGGTTGCTGAAACTGGTGGGGCAGCGGCGGCGCCTGCTGGACTACCTGAAGCGTTACGACGGTGAACGCTACAAAGCGCTGATCGACCGTCTGGGGTTGCGCCG
>JBBITY010000192.1:0-6660 GCA_037440565.1 Desulfurellales bacterium | reverse complement strand
CCATGGCGTCGACGGCGTTGAGCAGGAGGTTCAGCAGCACCTGGGTGAGCCGCCCGGCCGAGGCGCGCACCGGCGGCGAGAAGACGCTCGCAGCGCGTGGCCACCCGAGCAGGGCGCGGGCGTGCCGATCGCACGCCCGCCCACCCGGGACCGCCTCGTCCGGCAACCCGATGGGGATGTCCACGCCGATCGCGATCGGCGCCGGGGTCGTCGCGACCACGTCGCCCAAATGCGCAAACACAGCCCACCGAGCCTCACCCGTGCGCAGCTCGTACTGGACTGCGATCCAGCCGCTGCGGCAGCCGTCGACGCCGCAGACCCACATCGGGCCGTGCGAACGGCCGCGCATCATGCGGCGCATCTGAGCAGCCGTTTGAACCGGCGTGCGTCGGTCCACATCGCCAGGTTGTTGAAGAACACCCAGGCCTTTCGGTACCGCCGCGCGAGGTCCGCGAGGCTGGCGAGCTCCGCGTCGGTAAACCTGTAGCGGGAGCCGCCCATGCCGTGCAGGCGGAAGTACGCGAACCGCTGCGCGCGGGGCGGCGGCGGGTCGGTCGCGAACGGATCGCAGGCGCGCAGCAGACCCAGCTCGGCGCACAGGCGATCGGCCGCTTCCGCCTTCCAGGCCGGTCCGCGCGGCTCGAAGACCAGCGCGACCCCCGCGCTGTGGCGACGAGCCCAGCGGGCGAAGGTGCGCAGGTTCTTCAGATGCTCGACGGTGGGCGTGAAGCTGGCCGGCGTTTGCAGCAGCACGAGCTCGGCGCGCAGCGCCCGCGCGGCGGCGGCGGTTTCCTCCCAGGCCGCGCGAACCTCCGGCGTGTTGCGAAACGACCCCACCGTGCCGGGCTCGGGGCGCGGGCGATGCAGGCGGCGGTACGTCGGGCTCGCCACTTCGTGCGTGACGAGCTGGAAGCACTTGATGGTGAAATGGAAATGGTCGGGCGCCGCCGCGCGCCAGCGCTCGAGCGTGCTCACGCGGGGTGGGTCGTAGAAGGTCTGCTGGATTTCGATGGCATCGAACTCGCGGAAGTACGCGGCCTGTGACGCCGCCCACCCAGAGCAGCCGACGTGCACGACCGAAAATTTCATTCGCCGTTCCCGAGGCCGGTTTTGGCACGTCGGACGCGATTCACCAAGTGGTGGATCCCGTCCTCGACGAGTCCGCTCTCGACGATCTTGCCGCGTGTCGTTGGGAGCGGTGTCATTGGGATGATTCCGGGAATGAATTCCGGTCGATAAGGTTGTCGGACCAAGATTTCGTAGCCTCGAGCGACTCGGCCAGTGAAAAAGAGTGCGCCGGTGCGATCGTAGGAAAAAGGAAGCGAGGGGCGCGATGTCGAAAGTGAATAGCTTCGGCAACGGCATCACGTCGAGGGCTTGCGCACGGGCGTGAGCGTACCATCGATCGTGCTTCATCTTGCCATCTTCTCGACCCTCCAAGTGTCCTTTGTTGCCTTCAAGTATTCCCCCCGTGAGTCGGTAGTGCTGCCTCAGTTCGGACACAGGGATCAGAGCGGTGTCGCCGCGTGGGGTTTGGGCATACGGGAAGAGGACGAGGCGTTTGGTTGTCGTCAGCCTCTAACGCCTGCTGTTGCCGCCTTGGATGAGTGGATGGAACAGGTCCTCGCCGAGGCGCTCGATGGTGGTGCGGGCGGGGCGGCCGACCTCGATGTTGGCGAGGTCGGGCATGCGTGGCTACGGTTTAGGCTGGGATCGGCCGGTGCGGCGTGATCTGACGGATCGGGCGGATTCGTCGAGGGGGCGCGTGCCGTTGCACTCCGGGTACGCGGAGCAGCCCCAGAACTGCGAGCCGGCGTTTGCGCCTTGGCGAGCGGTGCGCACGACCATCAACTTGCCACAGCGCGGGCAGGATGGTGAGGGCGACGAGTCGGTCGCGTCCGGCGCGCGCGCCGCCTCTTCGCTGCGGCGGCGAGCAAGGCGAACCGTGGCAAGCTGTTCCGTGTAACCGCCTCGCTCGACGAAGGCACGTTCGAGCGCGGCGATTTGCTGGTCGAGCAGGTAGTTGGTCTGGTGGATCAGGCAAAGCAAGGCGTTGGCGACCACCGCCGGGTCGCTGTGGTTGAGCCAGGGGCGGTAGCGCTTGATGAGGTCGGACGGATCGGGCGGATTGGACGGATCACCTCCTCGCGGCAGACTGCGCGCGACCTGGCGCACCGCGAGCGCTTCGGGGTCGTCCTTGGTCCATTGGCGCTGGCCGCGCTGGCGCAGAAAATCTTCGTAGTCGAGCAACAGCTCATCAAGGCTCGCACGGGCGACGTTGACGAGACGGAGTTCGGTCTGGCTGGAGGCAGCGGCCGCGCGGCTGCCTTCGGCGATGTTCTGGCGCCCGCTGCGGGCAGCCTGGACCATCTGGTCCACGGTGCGAGAGCGTTTGTCGAGGAAGCGCTCGCAGAAAGCGACGGTGGCGTCATAGATGACGGTGGCGGTCTGAAAGCTTCGCAGATCGCGGTAGCCACCAGCAGGGCGGAGGCGCTTGGGGGGTGGATGGGAATCGGGGGGATCGGTCGGATCGGTCAGATGGGTTGGATGTCATGGGCACGTCCCTTTCGGCGCTTGCAATCCCAGCGAGCAAATGAGCTTGGGCTCGTGCGGCCGAGCCTCGTCGGGATCCGCGAAGGCAGTTTGCTCTTCGCTGGCAATCTGCACGCAGCTCGCGACCGATTCCTCCTCCGCGAACAGGTCGCAGCACGAGTTCTGGAACGTGTAGTGATCCAGCTCGTGGAACGCTGGCGGGAGGCTTGGATTCCTGCGTGGCCTCATGCTCGGAGTTCGGACGTGGCATGCCGCTTCGATCAGTCGATTTACCAGCGCCGTATCTTGGGCGGCAACGGCGGCGCGCGGGGCCTCACCCTTTCCCGCGGGAGCGCGGGGTCTTGTGCGTTCGCGTCGCGCGCGGGCTTCACCCCGCGCCGGGCCCCTTCGGCAAGCGCGGGCGCCAGGCGTTGGAGCAGCCGGAAGTCGATCTGCCGCCGGCGCAAGGAGACATTGACCGCCTCGACCTGTACGCGGTCGCCGAGACGAAAGCGCTGGCCCTTGCGGAACCCCTTCAGCGCGCGTTCGGACTCGATGAAGTGATAGCGATCGTCCACCAGGTCCTCGATGCGCACGAGACCTTCGATCGGGTACGCGTCCAGCTCGACGAAAAAGCCGAAGTTGGTCACCGACACGATCGTCCCCGGTTCCGGCTCCAGCAGGTGGTCGAGCATGAACTCTGCCTTCTTGAGGTCGAGCATGGCGCGCTCGGCCTCCATCGCCTCGCGCTCGGCCTGTGAGCTCTCCACACTCGCGGCTTCCAGCGCCTCGGCATCGGCGCGCGCGGCGTCCAACTCGCCGTCGAACAGCCGGCCGAGCTGCCGGTGCACGAGCAGGTCGGGATAGCGGCGGATCGGCGAGGTGAAATGGCAGTAGATCGGAAAGGCCAGGCCGAAGTGGCCGGCGTTGAACGTGCTGTACTGGGCCTGCTTCAGGGAGCGCAGCACTTGGCGCGACAACACGCGGGCGAGGCGGTGGCCCTGCAACTGGTCCAGCAGGCGCTGGACGTCGCGCGGTTCGACGCGGTTTTCGTACTCGACGCGAAAGCCGAAGGGCTGCAGGAACTCGTTCAACTCATCGATGTCGGCGGGGTCTGGCGGCTCGTGAATCCGATACGGGAAGGGCACGTCGTGTTCGCGCAGGTAGCTCGCCACCGCGCGGTTGGCTTCGAGCATGAACTCCTCGATCAGCCGATGCGCGTCGTTGCGCTCGAGCAGGCGGACGCCGATGCTGCGCCCTTCCTCTGACAGGTCGACCAGCGCTTCCGGCAGGTCGAGGTCGAGCGAGCCGGCCCGAACGCGGTTGCGGTAGAGCTTCTCCATCAACTCGCGCATGCGGCAGAGCTGCGGCAGGAGCGGTTGCAGCTCGACCCTGCGGGCGTGAATCGCCGGGGTGTCGGCCTGCGAGAGCACGGCGGCCACCACCGTGTACGTCAACCGCGCCCGGCTGCGGATCACGGCGCGGCAAAAGCGCGCGGCGCGCCGCCGACCGGAGCGGTCGTAGGTCATCTCCACGGCCAGCACCAGCCGGTCGCGATCCGGATTCAGCGAGCAGAGCTGGTTCGACAACTGGGGGGGCAGCATGGGAATCGCGCGGTCCGGAAAGTAGACGCTGGTGCCGCGCCGCGCCGCCTCGGCGTCGAGCCCGGAGCCCGGTCGCACGTAGTGCGACACGTCGGCGACCGCCACCCACAGGCGACAACCGTCTCCCGGTAGCGCTTCCAGACACACCGCATCGTCGAAATCGCGCGCCGTCTCGCCGTCGATGGTGACGAACGGCAGCGCGCGCAGGTCCTGCCGGCCGGCGAAGTCCCGCTCCGCCGGGTCCGTCGGCAGCACCTCCGCCTCGGCAAGCACGTCCGGCGGAAACTCGATCCGCAGGCCGTGCTCGCAGGCGATGCTGAAGAACTGCACTTCAGGATCGTCCGCCGCGCCGAGGACGCGCTCCACCTCTCCGGCCGGCCCGCGCGTGGCCGTCGCGGCACGCGTGATCCGGACGAGCGCCACCAGGCCGGCGGCCTGCCGGGCCGGCGGCGCGCCGATGATTTCCACCTGCGGGAGCAAATCGCTCTCGGGCACGAGCAGCCATCCGCCACGGCGCGGCTCCAGCGTGCCGATGATGCTCTCGTGGACCGGGCCGGTGACCGCAGTGACGCGTCCGGTCACGCGCCGCGTCCGCGCGTCGTGGCGCAGAACCTCGACCGCGACGCGATCGCCGTGCAGTGCACCGCCTTCGAAGCCCTCGGGAATCAGAATGTCGCGGGCGAAGCGATCCGCGTCGCGGCCCAGTACCTCGACGAACCCGTAGCCGGCGCGCACGCGCGAGTAATGACCCTCGACGCGGCTCGGCAGCCCAGCCTCACCCCGGGCCTTCGCGCGTACACCCCGCCGCCCCTGCTCAGGCCGCCGGCTTCGTTCCGCCTCGCGGATCCATTGGTAGCGTGCCTTGCCGATCCGGCGAAGCTTGTGTTGCGCCAGTGCGGCGTCGAGCGCGGAACGTATCCGCCTGCGATCGTACCGATCCATCGCCAGCATCCGCGCCATTTCCGGGATGCTCAGCGGGCGTGGCGCCCGTTGTTCGAGGAGCGCAAGGAAGGCAGCCGACTCGTCGTCGTTCGCACGGCGCGGCATGGCGCTGCGCACCGTGGCGCACGCCGCCCGGTGCTGTCAACTGCGCATGGGGTTGGCGGCGCGACATTCGGCGCCGGTGGTGGTATAGACCGGCACCCACTTACAGGGGGAACGATGATGCACTGCTATGGTCGACGGGGATTGCTACTCGCGTTGGTCGTGCCGCGTGCCGGGAACTTCCCGGTGAAACTGCCCGATTCGATGTTCGCCGTGGCCTGTCACCCGAGGTAGCGGCGCCCATGGGCGATTCGGCGCATCCGCGCCTCCCGGCATTCGTCCGCGCGTGGTTGGTCCGCGAGCCCGGCCATCTCCTCGGCAAGGGACACCCGGCGGGCGACTTCCTCGAAGCGTACGAATGGAGGCTCCTCGACGAACGCCCGGGGTTCCTGCGCATCCGCGCCCACCTGCCCGCCCATCTCATGAACCTGCGCGGCCAGCTCTTCGGCGGATTCACGCCCACGTATGTCGACCTCGTGGCCCTGTTCACCGTCCGGGCGGGCCAGCGGCGCGACCCGAGCGGGTTCCGCACCTGGCTCGCAACGACGAACATGCGCGTCGACTACTTCGAGCCCATCGTCGGACCCGAGTTCGTCATCGAGAGTCGACTCGTCAAGAAGCGCGGGCGAACACACTTCATCGAAACCCGCTTCTTCGACCCCGCGGACTCCCTGGCCGTGTTCGCCCTCACGACCATCCGCGAGCTGCCGCTCGATCAAAAGCTCGGCGACGGTTGAGAGAGGCGCTCGCGGAAAAGAATGCGCCGCAGAGGCAGCGAGGACACAGCCCGTCGGGCCGTGGAGATTCCGTCCTGATGTTTCTTCGGATCAACCGCCCGCGGCGGCTTTGAGGAACGTGACGGTGTCGCCGTCGGCCAGCGCCGTGCTCATTCCCCGTCGATGGTTGACGAGCACGCCGTTGACGGCGATGGCGGCGACCCGCGTCAGCTTGGCGAAAGTCTCGCCCCGTTCGCCGAACTTCTCGCGCGTCAGGCGCACCACGTCCTGCACGGTTTGCGCGTTCTCCACCTCGAACTGCCGCATGCCCAGCACCTTGCTCATGTCGTAGGTGACTTCAACCGTGATGCTCATCGGAACTCCAAATTCAACGGGCTGTCAGCGCCCGGCTCCCCTCGCGTTGATCGGTTGCACCCGTCTCATCCGGTCGATCCGTTGTAGCGCTCACACTCTGACCTGCAGCCGCTCCAGGGTGCGCCTGGTCGGCACGCCGTCGGCATCCCAGCCGCGGTTCTTATAGTAGCGCGGCAGGAGTTGGTCGAGCGGATGGCCGGATTGCATGTGCTTGAACGTCGGCTCGTGCAGGATGCGCGCCGGCAGCGTGTCGTCCTTGGCGGTGAAGCCCTCGCGGAGGTTGTACATCCGCTCCAGGTTGAAGATGCGCGCGCCGATCTCCTGCAGGTGGCCCGAGGAGAACGTCTCTCCGGTGATGTAGGTGAGCCACTTCTCGAACCACATCATCG
>JBBITY010000191.1:2911-6691 GCA_037440565.1 Desulfurellales bacterium | reverse complement strand
ATTTCGGCGGCCCGCCGCACCGCGCGGCGAATGCGCAGGTACGTGCCGCACCGGCAGAGGTTGCCGTCCATGGCCCGAGCGATCTCCTCGTCGCTCGGGTCGGGGTGTCTGGCGAGGAATGCCGCAGCGGCCATGATCTGGCCAGCTTGGCAGTAGCCACACTGGGGAACCGACTCGGCGATCCAGGCGACTTGGACCGGGTGAAGCCCGCTTGCGCTCGGGCCGCGCAGCCCTTCAATCGTCGTGATGGGTTTGCCCTCGACGTCCCCCGCGCGGGTCATGCACGATCTCACTGCCTGCCCGTCGACGTGAACGGTGCAGGCGCCGCAGAGCCCAATCCCGCATCCGTACTTGGTCCCCTTGAGACCGAGATGTTCGCGAATGACGTCGAGCAGGGTCGTGTCTCGCAGCTCTGCCGGGAGCGGGTGGTGTACACCGTTCACGTCAAGCATGAGGCCTTTCCTCCGCCGGCTGTTGCTCGCCTATTTTTCCGGAGTAGGGGGCGCGGCTTCGAAGAGCGGCAGGTATTCCCCGTAGCCCGCTTCCTCGAGCTTCTCCACCGGAATGAAGCGCAGTGCTGCGGAGTTCATGCAATAGCGCAGGCCGGTCGGCGGCGGACCATCATCGAAGACGTGGCCCAGATGCGAGTCGCCGTGGACGGAGCGGACCTCGGTCCGCTGCGCGAAGAGCTTGCGATCTACCCGGGTGCGGATGTTCGCCGGTTCCAGCGGCTTGGTGAAGCTGGGCCATCCCGTGCCGGAGTCGAACTTGTCGAGCGAGCTGAACAGCGGCTCACCGGAGACCACGTCGACGTAAATTCCCGGCGCGTGGTTGTCCCAGTACTCGTTGCGAAAGGGCGGCTCCGTGCCCTCCTCCTGGGTGACCGTATACTGCATCGGGGTGAGCGATTGTTGGAGCGCGGCATTGCTCGGCTTGCGGAATGCCGACGCGTCCCACGCGGTCGCTTCGCGTCCCGTGACGGCCAGCAGCAGCGCGGAGCTGACGAGCAGGACGAGGCCGGTCGCGCCCGTACTCATGTTTTCCGGCTCCCAGACAGGATCTGTGGTTGAGCATCGCCCCCGTCGGCGTTGCCGGAACCGAGGGCTTGCGAGGAAATCCCTGCGGGTGGAGCACTGCTCCACCCCTCAAGCATGGCCCCTGTGCGAGGCGGCTCCGGTGTTGAAGGCGGGAGCACGGCTCCCGCCCTTTCGCTGGTGTTCCCACCTGTTCCCGTGAGGATCGTTTCACGAGCTCTGAGCGCTGCAGTCGTCGCAGCCGTCTCTGGCGTCATCCCCCGTCCTCCGTCTCGCTGGGTGCGGCGCCCCACAGCTCCTCGAGGCGCTGGTCGCGCCCGCAGTTCCAGCGATAGTATTTGTAGCGCAAGGGATTCTTGGCGTGAAACTTCTGGTGATACTCCTCCGCCGGGTAGAACTCCGTGGCCGGAACGATCTCGGTCGCGATGGGATGCGCGAAGCGTTTGGATTCTTCGAGCCGGCGCTTCGAGGCTTCCGCCAACCGGCGCTGCGTCTCGTCATGGTAGAAAATCGCGGTGCGATACTGAGCGCCCTGGTCGCAGAATTGCCCGTTCGGGGCGATCGGGTCAATGTTGCGCCAGAAGATGTCCAGCAAGCGCTCGTAGCTGATTTTCCGGGGATCGTACACGATCTGCAGCGATTCGGCGTGCCCCGTCCCGCCCGCCGAGACCTGCTCGTACGTCGGGTTCACGGTGTGGCCGCCGGTATAGCCCACGGTGGTTGAGAGGACGCCGTCGAGCTTCTCGAACGGGGGCTCCATGCACCAGAAGCAGCCCCCGGCGAACGTGGCGATCGCCGTTGGCGCCGCCGCTGGAGTTTCGGCTCCCTGCACGGGGACCGGCCGCTGCAAGAGCCCGCCCGCCGCCGCGAGCACGAACATCGTCACCCGCATGATCATCGTTGAGCCCTTCTCCTCTCCAAACCGGCCGGCCGCTCGCCGAGTTCCCGGCAGAACGCAAACCTTGACGATCACGTGAGCGCCCGCGCGACGATCAGCTTCTGGATCTGCGTGGTGCCGCCGCCGATGGAGAAAAGCTTTGCGTCGCGGAACCAGCGCTCGACGGGAAACTCGCGCGTGTAACCGTAGCCGCCCAACAGTTGCACCGCGTTGGAGGTCACCCGAAGGGCCGCCTCGGCGCCGAAGATCTTGGCGATCGATGCCTCGATCTGGGCGTCAGCTCCAGAAAGATATTTTCGCAGCGCGTCGCGCGTGAGCGACTTGGTGGCCTGCAGGTCCACGGCCATCTCGGCCAGCAGTTGCTGCACCATCTGGAACTCGATGATGGGTTGGCCGAACTGCCGGCGCTCCTTGCAGAAACGCGTCGCCTCTTCGAGCGCCACTTCACACAGCGCGCCGCAGACCACGCCGACGAGGATGCGCTCGAAGACGAAAAGGCGCATCACCTGCGCGAAGCCCTCGTTTTCCCTGCCCAGGAGGCTTGCGGCCGGGATGCGGCAGTCTTGAAAGGTGATCTCCGAAGTGGGGGAAGAGCGGTTGCCGCACTTCGCGAGCGGCCTGCCGGCCGAAAAGCCGGGGGTCGACGTCTCGACGATCAGGGCGCTGAGCCCCTTGGCGCCGGCGCCGCCGGTGCGCACCAGGCAGACGAGCACGTCGGCCACCGGCGCGTTGGTGATGAAGACCTTGCTGCCGTTGACGCGGAACGCGTCGCCATCCCGCACGGCGGTCGTCTTGAGCGAGGCGACGTCCGATCCGGCTTCCGGCTCCGTGATGGCAATCCCACCGATCCACTCCGCCGTGGCGAGCTTCGGGACGTAGGCCGCCTTCTGCTCCGGAGTGCCGAACGCGTCGATCCAGTGCAAGGCCAGGACATGGCCCGAGGTGGAGGTGTACGTGCCGGCGCAGACTTTGGCGATCTCCTCCGCCACGATGACCACGCCGGTGAAGTCTCGCCCGCCGCCGCCGTAGTCCGCATCGGCGACCAGGCCGAGGAGACCCTGCCGCCCCAAGTCCTTGACGAGCTCAGCAGGGTAACGCTCTTCGCGGTCGAGGTCCGCGGCAATCGGTGCCAGCCGATCGGCGAGAAACCTGTGCACGGTTGCCCGGATCATCCGATGTTCCTCGGTCTCGGCGTAGTCGATCGGCTGAAATTTCATCGCTTCTCCTCTTGTCGTGTACCCCGCGAGTCCGTTGAGCGCTGTCACCTGACGGGCGGCACAGTGCCCTACGGTTGGTCCCACTGTCCAGTGGCCGGGGCATTCGCAAATCAGCCATCAGCGATCGGCCACAAGCAAGGGAAGAGGGGGCCCGAGGGAGGGAGCCGTGAGGTTCCTCCCTCGGGGGGCGAAGCGAAGCCTGCCTCAGAACGCAGCGCTTTCGCTCCGTGTTCGCCCGTGGTAGGGTGCGCGCTCGTTCGAGCGCTGGCGAGGCGGAGGCAGGGATGGAGCGGGGAATGGACGTGGATGACCTCAACCCGGCCCAAAGGGCGGCGGTGGGGTTCGGGGTAGTTGGGTGCGGTGCAGCGCCGGGTCCTCCCTTGCTCATCATCGCGGGTGCCGGCACTGGCAAGACGAAGACCCTCGCGCACCGCGTCGCCCATCTGATCCTCAACGGTGCGGACCCGGAGCGGATCCTGTTGCTGACGTTCACGCGGCGGGCGGCTCAAGAGATGACCCGGCGGGCGCACCGCATCTGCGCCTCCTATTGCTCGGCAGTGGGCGCGCGGCGCGTTCAGTGGGCGGGCACGTTTCACAGCATCGCGAATCGGCTGCTACGCCTGCACGCCGA
>JBBITY010000191.1:0-2901 GCA_037440565.1 Desulfurellales bacterium | reverse complement strand
GTCGGACTGCCTTCATCCTTCACCGTGCTGGACCGCTCCGATGCCGAGGATCTCATGAACCTGTTGCGCGACGAGTTGGGTTTTTCCAGGACGTCGCTGCGCTTTCCGAAGAAGGCGACCTGCCTGGCCGTGTACTCTCACGCCGTCAACGCACAGCGGTCGGTGGAAGACACGCTGGCCGAGGTCTTCCCGTGGTGCGGCGCGTGGGGGGCCGAGCTGCGCGACCTGTTCCGCGCGTATGTCGCGGCGAAGCGGCGGCGGAACATTCTGGATTACGACGACCTGCTTCTGTACTGGCACCACATGATGGCCGCACCGGCCGTGGCCGCGGCCGTGCGCCGGCGCTTCGACCACGTGTTGGTCGACGAGTATCAGGACACGAACGCGTTGCAAGCGTCGATCCTGAACAATCTCAAGCCCGATGGCCGCGGCCTCACCGTCGTGGGCGACGATGCACAGGCGATCTTTTCCTTTCGCGCCGCGACGGTGCGCAACATCCTCGACTTTCCCGGTCGGTTCAATCCGCCGGCGACGGTCCTGACGCTCGAGGAGAACTTCCGCTCCTCAGAACCGATCCTTCATGCCTGCAATGCGGTGATTGCTCTGTCCGGCGAGCGATTTGCGAAGACGCTCTTTTCCAAGAGACATTCCCAGCAGAAGCCGATCCTCGTGGCGGCCGAGGACGAGACGGGTCAGGCGGAGTACGTTGTCGAGCGCATCCTGGAGCACCGCGAAGCGGGCAGCGACCTCAGGCGACAGGCGGTGCTGTTTCGCGCCGCGCACCACAGCGATCCGCTCGAAGTGGAGCTCAGCCGGCGAAACATTCCCTTCGTCAAGTACGGCGGGCTCAGGTTCCTCGAAGCCGCCCATGTGAAGGACCTCCTCTGCATCCTGCGCTGGGCGGAGAATGCGCGCGATTCCATGGCGGCGTTTCGCGTCCTGCAGTTGCTGCCGGGCATGGGGCCGCGCCACGCACGGGCGGCAATGGAGAGCTTGGACCGGCGCGGGTGTGATCTCGCCGCACTCCCAGATCTCCCGGTTCCCGCCGCGGCGGCCGAAGACTGGCCTGCGTTCTGCTCCCTCCTGGTGCGGCTGCACGGCGAGGACCGGTGGCACGGGCAGGTCGGGATGGTGCGCTCCTGGTACCAACCATATCTGGAACGCCTCTACGATGCGGCCCACATCCGCGCGGGCGACCTCGAGCAGCTCGAGCAAATCGCTGAGCGGTATCCATCGCGGGAGCGCTTTTTGACCGAGCTCACGCTCGACCCGCCCGGCGCGACCGGGGACGAGGCGGGGGCTCCTCAGCGTGACGAAGACTTCCTTATCCTTTCGACGATCCACTCTGCGAAAGGGCAGGAGTGGGACGTCGTGTACGTGATCAACGCGGTCGACGGCTGCATCCCGTCCGACATGGCGACGGGCAACCCGGAGCAGATCGAGGAAGAGCGGCGCTTGCTCTACGTCGCCATGACCCGCGCGCGCGACTACCTGTACATCGTGCAGCCCCTGCGCTTCTATGCCCGCGAGCAGCATCGTTTTGGCGACCGGCATGTCTACGCGCCGCGCACGCGATTCATCCCTGACTCGATCCTGGACCGCTTCGAGCGCCGGGGCGATTCGTGTTGCCGGGAGCGTGAGAGGAGAGCGACGGCGAAGTCTGCGGCCGGGCGAAGCCAGAGCGCGAGCACTGCTCCCGCCCTCAAGACCGCGTGACCGAATGTACGGCGTCGTTTTTGAGGGGTGGAGCATCGCTCGGCGCCGAGGGATTCCTTCACAAGTTCTGAGTTGTCGGTGGTCAGATTCGCCATCGTCCCCCGTCTCGCATTCGCGCGCGGTTTCGCGCATGCTCGTGAGGGACCACCCAGGTGGTGGGCGTGTCCGAGTTCTTCAACTGGAGGGGGATCCTGAGGCGCTATGGAGATCAGCGGGGTTGCATTGGTGACCGGAGCGAGCCGGGGGCTCGGTCGGGCGGTGTCGCTCGAGCTGGCCCGGCAGGGGTTCGAGGTCGTGGCCGCCATGCGGGATCCGGCGGCGGGGGCAAACCTGCTGGCGGAAGCCGGAGACCGGGCGGATCGCCTGCGCATCGAGCGACTTGACGTCGAACGCCCCGAGACGATCCGCATACCGGATGGGTTGCGGGTGCTGGTCAACAATGCGGGAATCGAGGGCGAGTACCTGCCGGTGGAGGAAGCCCCGCTCGACCTGTGGCGCAGAATCTTCGAGACGAACGTGTTCGGCCTGGTTGAAACCACGAGGCGCGCCATTCCCGTGTTGCGCGCCGGCGGCGGCGGGGTCATCTGCAACATCACGTCGTGCGCGCTCCTCCACCCGATGCCACTGTACGCTGCCTATCGCGCCAGCAAGGCCGCGGTTGCCGCCCTGGGCGAGTCGCTGCGCGCCGAGCTCGCCGGGTTCGGGATCCGGATCGTCGACATCCTGCCGGGTCCCATCGATACCGACATGCTGGCCGGATCCGATCGCCTCCCTGAGGCGCACGCTTATCCCGCCTACCGCGCGCTGGCCGAGCGCGCCTACGAGGCTCGCAAGGGCGTGGCCGGCATGGTCACGCCGCCGGGCGAGGCGGCCAAGGCCATCGTCGCCGCCATCCTCGACGACGGCGGCCCGCTGCGTTACGGGTGCGATCCCATGAGCAACAGCATGCTCGCTGGGTGGCGGGCATCGAGCGACGAAGACTGGATGCGCGCCTTGCTCGAAAGCTTCGGTATAATGATCCCGCCGCGGCGGAACGATGGGGCGTGATCCGAGCGCTTCTTTCCTTGCGCCGTGGCGTCTTGCCGCGAGACGTACACTTGATCGGAAAGCGAATGCAGAGGTTGTGAAGAAATCCCTCGGCGTGGAGCACAGCTCCACTTCCTCCAGAGTGATCCCGGCACGCCA
>JBBITY010000190.1:2456-6692 GCA_037440565.1 Desulfurellales bacterium | reverse complement strand
GAGCTGCCGGCCTGATGCGAGCGTGTCCGCTCGCCCTGGCCGAAGGCGTGCATCCGGGTCCGCTCGGTGAGCGTCACCGACACATCGGCGCCGACGTTGAGGCTGCGGCCGTCGAGCAATCCGAGCGTCGTCTCGGTGTATTCGTCGTCCGCGAGATCGGCATTGAGGCCGATGCTGACGCGCTGCCCCAGCGCCAGGTCGGCGCGCAGGCCGCCGCTGTCCCGCCGGCGCTTCGCCAGGTAGAACTTGCGCAGCAGCGGATTCTCGGGCGGGTCGACCCAGGTCGCGACGCCGTAGGTCGAGCGGTTGCGCTCGGCGTGCGCGTACTTGGCCGAGAGCGACAACCGGTCGAACAGCTGCGCGCCCACCTGGCCCCACACCGTGGTCTCGCGCGTCCGCACCACCTCCTGCAGCGTGCGCTCGATGTCGCTCTCGTCGGCGCCGGCGCTGAACCGGAGGTTCGCCGGCGCGCGATACTCGGCGCTGAAGCGATAGCGGTCCGCGAAGAAGCTGAACGGCTGGTTGGTGCGCGGCGTGGCGCCGAGGAACATGTCGGTCGACACGGCCGGGTAGCTCCGGCTCGACGTCGCGTTGTCGCGCACGTCGCGCGCATAGCTCGCGGTGAGATGCAGGCGATCGATCGGCGTCGCGGTCACGCGCACGTCGGCATTGAAGGTGTCGGCGCGCCCGTCGAGCGACGCCGCCGGCAGCGTCACCGCCAGGTTGGGATTCAGCGTGGCGGCGAGGAAGTCGGCGTCCTGCGTCATGCGCCCCGCGGCGACGTCGGCGCTCGCCCGGATCCGCGACGAGATGTCGTAGCCAGCCGAGGCGACGATCTGGTGGAACTGGTTGTCCGGCGCCAGCGCGAGCTGGCCCTGATCGCTCCCGGGAACCACCGGCGGGAACGGGTTCGACCAGGTGAGCGCGTCCTTGTCGTTGCGGAACAGCGAGCCCTGGTAGGCCGCGGTGAACTGGAACCGGCGGGTGAAGCGCGACGCCGATACCTCGATCTGATCGGTGACCTGATCCACCGGCGCCACGAGCTGCGCCGAGGTGGAGAAGAACGAGCCGGCGATGCGCTGCGTGCCGTCGCGCTCGTCGTGACGCACGTTGACGCGCGTGGTCCAATCCGGCCCGAAGATCCACAGCAGCCCGGCCTCCAGGCGCGAGCGCTTGAAGCCCACGTTGGCCGCATGCAGCGTGGTGTCGAGCGGCATCTCTCCCGTGGTGCCGGCGGGGAAACCGGCCGGCAGGGTGAGCACCGAGCTCCCCTTCCCGAGGAACGGCGTCCGCGCGTCGTCGAAGAAGCGCCGCGGAATCTCGCTGTAGCCGAGCTTCAGGCGGTAGGCGCCCTCCTTGCCGAGCTGGGCGGAGACGGAGCGGGAATCGAGCCCGAGATCCGAGGCCGTGACGCTCCCGTACAATCCGCCCTCGCCGCGGTAACCTGCGGCGCCGCCCAGGATCGGATACGCCCCCTGGCGGTTCAGGCCGCTGTAGTCGCCGAACTTGCGCGAATCATCCGAGACCGCGCCGACGCCCACGTCCAGCGAGGCGCTGCGGCTCTTCTGGTCCTGGAAGGGGCAGGACTCGCACTTCCACTGCGAGGTGTCGACGGCATCGGCCGCGCCGGCGGCGGGAGCCAGCAGCGCCCCGAAGGTGCCCAAGAGGAGCCAAGCAGCGAGGGTTCTCATCATCGTCTCCGATCATCGCATCAGCATGGCACCAGCGGGGTGGTTGGAGCCGTGCACCTGCGAATGGCAGTTGGTGCAACTGCCGGCAATCAGGAAGATCGAGCCGCCGCCACCGCCGCCGGGCAGGCCGGCGCCGGTGCGCGCCACGGATGGATGGCCGGCAACCGAATGGCACTGCTGGCACAGCAACGGCGGGCTCTTGTTGAGCAGCGCCGGGCGCACCGAGCCGTGGGGCGTGTGGCACAGGGTGCAGTCCTCGACGACGGGCGCATGCTCCCACAGCATCGGACCGCGCTTGTCGGCGTGGCAGGTGTAGCAGGTCTGGTTCACCGTGGGCTTGTTCAGCAGCGCGACCGCGTTCGAGCCGTGCTGATTGTGGCAATCGCTGCAGACCATGCTGCCGAAGCGCACCGGATGCGACCAGGCCTTCTGGAACTCGGCGCGCTGCTGCGCGTGGCAGCGGAAGCACACCTGGGGCTCGGTCGACTTGGCAAGCACCGGATCGTGCTCGACGTGCAGCTGGTGGCAGTCGGTGCACGCGACCCCGCCGCGCTCGTGCGCGCCGGCATGCCACCCGGTACGCGCGCGCTCCTGGTGGCAGTTGAGGCAGAACTGATTGCGCTGCCCGACCGGCAGGAACGACGTGGACTTGAAGTTGTTGATCGACAGCGTCCTGTGTCCCTTGGTGGCATGCCGGGCCCCAGGACCATGGCAGGCCTCGCACTGCAGATGGCCGGTCGCGAACGGCGTGCGGGGATCGCGGCGCTGGCCGTGGGGGCTCTTGAAGATGCCGGCGGTCGTGAACGTCGGGGTGTCGGCCTCCTCGTCGTGGCACTCGAGGCAGGTGTCAGCGCCCTTTTCGGTGTAATGCGTGCCCAGCCCGGGCGACTGCTCGGTGGGCTCGGTCTCGGCGTCTGCGGCCGCCGCGGCCGCCGGCTGCTCATCCGGCTGCGCTGCCGCCTGCGGCTGCCAGGCCAGCCCCGCGAGCAGCAGCACCGCCGGGACCACGGATTTCACGATGCTCATGGATGTCTTCCCGCTCGCGGCGTTCCCGGCTGAATGGCGATGATCCGATGCCGGATGGACTGGTAGATCCCGGCGGGGATCACGTTCCGGGTCACGAGATCCGCCTTGGAGTGATAGGGCCGTCCGGCGACGATGCGCCGCGCCTCCGCGTCGCCGACGCCCTCCAGGGTCTTGAGCTGCGCCGGGCTCGCGCTGTTGACGTCGATCGGCGCCGGCACCTTGGCCGGCGCCGCGCCGAAGCCCGGGCCGGACAGAGCCAGGAGGACCAGCGCGAACAGCGCGGCGCCGATGCCGCTGCGCGACGCCACCCACGCCCGCGTCCAGCTGATGAACCCGTCCGTCGGTGAAACCCCTGCCGTTGGTCGCCGACGCATGCGTTGCGCTCCGATTTCTGCAAGCAGCCTGGCGGCGACGTCGCTGCCGGGCTCTCCCATCCCGACGCCGGAGCATCGAGACGATGCTCCGGCGCCACCGTTTACCCCATCGGCAGTGCGCTATTTCGCGTGCATTGCCCTGATGTCCGCGATCCGACCCGAGTCGTGGCAGACCATGCAGGTCTCCACCGTGCCCAGCGCCGCCGCGCGCGGCGCGTAGACCGAGCCGCCGTTCGTCTCGATGTGCGCCCGCGCCACCGTCGAGTCGTGGCAGGCGAAGCACGCCGTGGCGATCGGCGAATTCGCCAGTGTCTGCGGATCCGCCTCGACCGTACCTCCCGCCGGGTTGGACACCACGGTGCCGTCGGGTTTGCACGAGTTCGACGTCGCGAGCCCGGCGTTATAGCTGAACCCGATACCGTAGTTGACCAACGACGTGATGTAGGGAGACAGGGCGTAGGCGCCGACGTCCGTCTGCGGGGCCGAGGTGCCCGCGACGCAGGTTCCGCCGCTGAATGAGTAGGTGGTGATCGACGTGCCCGGCGTCGCGTTGAAGATGCCGGTCGCCACCGTGCGATACAGCCGGTTCGGCAGCGCGCTCTGCGAGGTGCTGGCGCTGAAGTCGTAGGTGT
Organism: Desulfurellales bacterium; assembly: GCA_037440565.1. Lineage (GTDB taxonomy): Bacteria > Desulfobacterota > Binatia > HRBIN30 > CADEER01 > JBBITY01. The sequence goes on along the minus strand of JBBITY010000190.1, from coordinate 2,969 downwards.
CGCGCCGGTGGCAGGTCTCGCACTCCTTCAGCACGCCCGGGAACTTGACGTCGGCGAAGGACTCGCCCACCGCCCCGGCATGCCACGTGAAGGCCTGCGTGCGCTTCGCGCCGGCATGAATCGAATGGATGTAGCTCGTCGAGTCCGCCGACCAGCCGCTGCTGGTGCGGTTGGGATTGTGGCACCAGGAGCAGGTCGTCGCGTCATTGCGCTGCCCGGCGTGGAAGGCATCGTCGGTGAAGGTGCCGAGTTCCTGGTGGCACTTGTTGCAGCGCGCGTCCTCGACGATCGGCCGCCGCCCGGTGTAGCCGGTGGCGACCCTCTGCGCCGTAGGCGCGATCACGATGAGCCCACCGATCGGGTTGGCCGCGCCGATCGGCGACGGCGACACCGGGTAGTTCGCCAGGTTGGTCTGTGTCAGCGGCAGCGTGCTCGTCACGCTGTACGAGAAGCCCAGGCCACTGGTCAGCATCACCGCGTTGTCGGGGACCTGCACGCCGGTGAGCGTGACCG
>JBBITY010000190.1:0-2432 GCA_037440565.1 Desulfurellales bacterium | reverse complement strand
CGGGACCCGTGAGGGTGCCCGCACCGCTGCCCGTCGCGGTGCCCGCCCAGATGCTCCGCAGGTAGCCGCTGACACTGACGTTGAAGTCGGCCGGCGTCGCGATGCCATCCTGGGGCACTGCGAACACGAACATCGCGCTCGGCGCCCCCATGAAATTGTCCCACATCTCCTTCCGGCCCGTCGCCGGGTTGACCGCGGCCGTCGCGAAGTCATTGAAGTCGGCGCGCGCCCCGTTCTGCAGCAGGCGGAACACCATCACCGGCTGCTTGCTCGCGTTGCGCGAGACGCTCTTGATGTCGTAGCTGACCTTGATCGCCCCGGCCGGCAGGCGGCTCAGGTTCGACGCGATCCAGGCAGAGTTGGTGTTGGCGTTGCCGCCGACGACGTGCAGCGCGCTCCCCGTATTCGGCGGCGTCACCGGGAGGTGATACACGTCGATGTTGCCGGGCGTGTGGCAGGTGGCGCACTGCGAGTCATCGGACTGCGACAGGCCGCCGTGCGCGAAGCCATTGAAGCTGGTCGTCTGCGTCAATCCCTCGCGCGCGTCGGCCAGCGTCACGCCCAGGCCGGTCGCGAAGTCGATGCCGTCGTGGCAGGCGCCGCAGGCGAGACGGCTGGGGGCGTTCTTCCAGTTGTCGCCCTGCGCAGTCTGCGCAGTCGAGGTCGCAGAACCGTCGTGGCACTTGGTGCAGTTGCGCAGGTCCTGCGGGTAGAGCGTCTCGTTGTACAGCACGCCGCCGTAGTTGTAGTTCTTCTTGGCCAGGAACTCGCCCATGTGGATCTTGTGGATGTGGTTCGGCAGGTTGCCGACCGCCCGGCCGTCGACCCGGTACGTGCTGGAGCTCGTGAACGTGAGCGTGCTGGTGTCGATGGTCGCCTCGGTGCGGCCGTACTTGCGCTGCTCGGTGTGGCAGACCACGCAGTATCTGACCTCGTTGCGGGCACCACCGTGGAAGCCCGCGGCGGAGCTCTCCGGGTCATCGCCCGGGATGCCGCCGAGCTTGCGGTGGCATTCCTCGCACTTCGCCGTGGCCACGATATCGCGCCCGGAGGCCGTCACCACCGCTCCCGTGGCCGGGATGAAGTCGTAAATGACATCCTTGGGGTAGACCATCGGCACACCGGCGTAACCCGGCGTCTGCACCGCGGTGGGCGTGTTGGTGCCCGTGCCGGGCGCGTTGCCCGAGACCTGGATCGTCAGCCGGTGCACCAGGTTCGGCTCGTAGGTGAGATCGCCGAGATCGGCCTTGTCGTTGGGGGCGCTGACCGTCATCGCATCGACCTGCGACTTGATCTGCGTGACGTCGCGGTAGAACGTGTACGTATAGCTGCCGTCGCCGTGATCGACGAGCGTGCCCGTGTTGTCGGTGCCGGGGCGCGATGGCGCCGCGGCCGCGGTCGTCGTGGGCACGCTGGTGACGATGTAGCTCACCCATTTGCTCGGGCTGCCGTTGGTGCCGGGCACCAGCTTGGCCATCGCGAACGCGAGATTGGTGAGCCCCGGCAGCGTGGCCGTGCTGCTCTGGGAGGTGTTGCCCAGGCCGACCACCGGATTGCCCGCCGCATCCGTCACCTTGAAATTCACGACCGGTGCGCTGGCAATGGAAACGCTGGTGACCGTGACCTGCGGTGCGAGCGCGGTCCACATCGCGACGTCGGCGTCCGTGGGAGCGTTCGCGTTGCTCGGGATCCGCACGATGTTCGAGCCGGTCGGCCCCGGCGGGCCTTGCGGCCCGGGAGGGCCCTCCGGGCCCGGGTTGCCTTGCGGGCCGGTGGGTCCGGAGGATCCGCTGCCGCCGCAGCCTGCCAGAGCCAGTGCGCCTGCGGCCAGCACGGCCACCAGGCCCCATCTCACCGTCGCGGTCTTCATCGTTTCTCTCCCACTCTCGCCCGCTGCCTGCACGTTCTGAATCGTCGACAGCGAGTGGAATTGCGTCCTGTCCCGTCGCCTACCTCATTCCTCTTCGCCCGGCTCCCGGTACTCCTTCGGCAGGCGATGCGCGATGCCCTTGTGGCAGTCGATGCAGGTCTGCCCCTGGGCCCTCGCGGTCATGTGCTTGTTGAAGACCGTGCGCCTCTGGATGCTCCCGCTCATCGCCTCGAAGCTGTGACAGTTACGGCACTCGCTGGAATCCGAGGCCTTCATCCGCTCCCATTCGTGCGTCGCCAGCGTCATGCGCGCGGCCTCGAACTTGGCCGGCGTGCCGACGGCACCCGTCAGCTTGCCCCACAGCTCGAAGCTGGCACGTGCCTTGCGCAGCATCATCGGTCCCCAGGTATGCGGCACGTGGCAATCGGGGCAGGCCGCACGCACGCCGGTGCGATTGCTGTAGTGGATGGTGCCCCGGTATTCCTCGTACACGGTGTCGCGCATCTCGTGGCAGGAGACGCAGAACGACAGCTGGTTGGTCATCTCGATGCCGGTGTGCAGG
>JBBITY010000189.1:5636-6696 GCA_037440565.1 Desulfurellales bacterium | reverse complement strand
AGGAGCCACATTGCTTGCAGCAGCTCCTGGCTGACCACGCAGCGGGCCTGATCGCCGGCGACTTCGTCGTCGTCCTGTCCAACCACGAAGACCTGCGGCCGATCGCGGAAGGGGCCGGCATTGCGTTCCACTGGCTGCCGGCGACGGACAAGGCGGCGCATCAGCAGTTCCTGCTCCACCACTTGCGGGAGGTTCGCCCCGATTTGGTGGTGCTGGCGCGCTACATGCAAATCGTCGGCCCCGAACTCGTCAACCAGTTCCGCAACCGGATCATCAATATTCATCCGTCGCTGCTGCCGTATCACCCCGGGGCGAACGCGTACAAACAGGCATTCGAGGAAGGCGTCCGGGTGTCGGGATGCACCGCCCACTTCGTCACCGAGCAGTTGGATCAAGGACCGGTCATCCTGCAAGATGTGTTTCACATCCGGGTCGGGGAGGACACGCTCGACGACGTCAAAGCGCGCGGCAAAACCCTCGAGGGCAAAGTCCTTTCGCAAGCCGTGCAGTTGTTCCTCAATGACCAGCTCGTGGTGAAGGACAAGAAGGTCATCTTCCGTCCCGGCCACATTCCCGGAACGGTGTGAAGTGACGCTTGAGTGACCTGCCCTGGCCTGTCATAAAAGCCGTATGGGGAATGGAAGCGCGTTGAGCGCGGCCGTGGCGACACCGCTGGAGACGACTGCGAGTGCCAGCGCGGGTGTGCTCGGAAGGGTTTTGGAGCGCTGGAAAAAAGCGGCCCACGCCATCGGGGTGGTGCAGACCCGGCTCATCATGTTTGCGGTGTACGTCGCCGTGGTCCTGCCGACGGGTCTGCTCATGCGCCTGTTCCGCGACCCCCTTCGCCTGCGCCGCCCGCAGCAGGGCAACTGGACGCCCGTCCGCCAGGAAAAAGCGAGCCTCGAAACCGTCCGCCGCCAGTTCTAGTCCCAGTCTCCGCGCCCACGCGATGCGTGATCGCGCCGCTCCTGCTCGGCTCCGCTCCGCACGGCGGACCCCACTGATGATCGCCCGCGCTCACCCGCACCTCCGCGCGGCCACGCCTCTGGACCCCCGCACG
>JBBITY010000189.1:2295-5616 GCA_037440565.1 Desulfurellales bacterium | reverse complement strand
ACCCGCCCATGTCTTCTGAGCTGCCCATTGCCCCGCCCGGTCATCGCTCCGGCTTCGTCGCCATCGTCGGCCGTCCGAACGTGGGCAAGTCGACGCTGCTCAATCGCATCGTCGGCCGCAAGATCGCCATTGTGACCCCCAAGCCACAGACGACCCGGCGCCGGCTGATCGGCATCAAGACCCTCCCGCATGCCCAGATGCTGTTCATCGACACCCCCGGCATTCATCGCCCCCGCGATGTGATGAACGAGCGCATGGTGGACCAGGCGAAGCAAGCGCTGCGGGAGGCCGACGCGGTGGTGTGGCTGGTCGATGCCGTGCGGCCTCTCGACGATGCCGACCGGGAGATCGCAGCGCTCTTGCAGCCGCTCGCTCCGCGCGTCGTCGCCGCCGTCAACAAGATCGACGCGGGGCCGAAGCCGCGGCTGCTGCCGCTGATGAACGAGGTGGCGGCACTCCTCCCGGGCTGTGAGTTGATTCCAATCAGCGCTCTGACCGGCGAGAACGTCGAGGTCCTGCTGCGGGCGGTCGAGGCGCTGCTGCCCGAGGGGCCCCTCTATTATCCAGCGGACGATCTCACCGACGAGCCGGTGCGGGCGATCGCGGCCGAGATCATCCGCGAAAAGGTGATGCTGGAGACCCGTGACGAGATTCCCTACGCGGTGGCCGTGACCATCGACAGCTTCGAGGAGAAGCGCGAGAAGAGCCTCGTGGTCATCAAGGCGACGATTCACGTCGAACGCGAATCCCAGAAGCCGATCGTGATCGGTCACGGCGGCAAGCGCATCAAGGCGATCGGACAGGCCGCTCGCGCCGAGATCGAGCAACTCGTGGATGCGCGCGTCTTTCTCGAGCTGTTTGTGCGCGTCCAGCCCGACTGGACCAAGCAGGTGGCGCGGCTGCGAGAATTCGGCATGTGAGCCATGGGCGCGCCGCGCACAGCTCGCCGCAACCCCCTCGTTCCTGCGACCCCCGCGGGGGCAAGCAGAGGCGAGGCTTCTCCTTTACCACGCGCCGAGGAGGTGGCGCGCCTGCCGGTGGTGGCCGTGGTGGGGCGGCCCAACACCGGCAAGTCGACGCTGTTCAACCGCCTCACGCGTTCCCGGCGTGCGCTCGTCGACGCCGCGCCCGGTGTCACGCGCGACCGCAATATCGCCGTGGCCAGCTACGGCGGCCGGCGGTTCCTCGTCGTGGATACGGGCGGGTTTGAAGCAGACGAACGCGAGGAGCTGGGCAAGGCGGTACGAGCGCAAAGCCTGCTGGCGGCGGAGACCGCCGATGCGGTGGTGGTCGTCGTGGACGGGCGTGCTGGATTGAACCCGCTCGACGCCGCTCTGGTCGAGCGGCTCCGGCGCTTGCCCCAGCCCCTGGTCATGGCCGTCAACAAGATCGACACGCCGAAGCAGGAGGACCGGTCCAGCGAGTTTTACGCCCTCGGCGTCGAGCCCGTGTATGCGATTTCCGCCGCACATGGCTTCAATGTCGACCGACTCATGGACGCCGTCGTGGCGCGCTTGCCTGCGGTCGAGCCGGTGCCGGCGGCGGGGGGAGAGCGCCCGACGGCGGTGGCGATCATCGGCCGGCCCAATGTGGGGAAGTCGTCGCTGCTCAACCGTCTCGTGGGCTTCGAGCGTGCGATCGTGACCGCCGTGCCGGGGACGACTCGCGATGCGCTGGATACACCGGTCCGGCGCGCGGCGCGCGAGTACACCCTGGTCGATACGGCGGGTGTGCGTCGGCGCCCCAAGGTGCGCGCGCACGTCGAGCGGGCCAGCGTCGTGCGCGCCCTGCGTGCCCTGGAGCGCGCCGAGATCGGGTTGCTGGTGATCGACGCCGTCGAAGGTATGACCGAGCAAGATGCGCGTATTGCCGGCTACGCGTGGGAACGGGGGCGCGGGCTCATTCTGGTGGTGAACAAGTGGGATGCCGTCCCCAGGGAGCGGCGCAAGCGGCAGGAGGTGACGGCGGGCATCGATCACCGGTATCCAAGCCTCGCGGTCGTCCCCAAGCTGTTCGTATCGGCGCTGACCGGATCCGGTGTCGACCAGATTTGGGATGCCATCGACGCCGTGGCGGCGGCGCACCGCACGCAGCTTCCGACGGGGCCGCTGAACCGGGTGCTCGCGGAGGCGGTGCGGCGGCAGGCTCCGGCCATGGTGCGCGGCAAGCGGCCGCGCTTTCTCTACGCCACCCAAACGGCCACGGCCCCGCCGACGGTCGCCATCTTCACCAGCGCCCCCGAGCACGTGGAACCCGCCTACGAGCGCTACCTCGTCAATCAAATCCGCGCGGCATTCGGTCTCGCCGGCACGCCGCTCCGCCTCCGCTTCCGCGCCCGTCAGCGCCAGCCCGGACGCCGCGCGCAGTAGCCGATGGGCACTCGCCACGAGGATTCCTTCCCCTCTCCACATGCTCTGCTACACTCGCGCGCGTGTCTTCGAATGAGCTGCCGAGGAAACGATGCTTCGAATCCCGACGCGAAGAAAATGCGCACCGCAGAAAGGCCGAGAGCGCAAAGATAACCGTGCTGGGAAATCCCTCTCGGAGAGAAGGGCCAGGTCATTCTGACGGGGTTCAAATCCTGCGACGCCCCCGTCTTCTCCGCGCCTCCGCGTCTCCGCGGCGAAACCTTTCGCTTCAAGGCTGATCGTATGCGCGCGCTCACATTCGCTTCGTACAACGTGCACCGCTGCATCGGGCGCGATCGGCGGCATGACCCGGATCGCATCGCGGCGGTGATCCGGCAGCTCGACGCCGATGTGGTCGCGCTGCAGGAGGTCGATGCGCGCTATCACGTTGAAGACGGGGTCGACCAAATCGCCTACCTGGCGGAGGTGACGGGCTACGCGGCGGTGGCCGCTCCGGTGAAGCGCAATCACCGCGGCCACTATGGGAACGGACTGCTCATCCGCCATGAGCTGCTCGGAGCGCGACGGATCGACCTGACGATTCCCGGACGAGAGCGGCGCGGGGGGATCGACGCGGAGCTGAAAGTGCGTGGCGTGCGCCTGCGGGTCATCGCCGTCCACCTCGGGTTGAGTCCGCGCGAGCGGCACTTGCAGGTGCGCCGCCTGCTGGACCTCGTGCGCGGAGAGACCCAACGCCCCTTGGTTGTGCTCGGCGACTTCAACGAGTGGATCGTCAACGCACCGCTGTTGCGCCGCCTGCACCGCCGCTTCGGCCCGACGCCCGGTCTGCGGACGTTCCCGTCGCGCCTGCCCTTGTTCGCGCTGGACCGCATCTGGGTGCAACCGCATGCGGCCCTGGCGAGCCTGCACGTCCACGCAAGTCCGCTGGCGCGCCGCGCTTCGGACCACTTGC
>JBBITY010000189.1:0-2285 GCA_037440565.1 Desulfurellales bacterium | reverse complement strand
ATCCGGGCGGTCGTGCGGGGGTGGTAGGGGGTGGGTGTGCGCGTGTGCCGGCGTGCGGAAGCGGACACTCCGATCGCGCCCTCACCCGCCCACGGGCTCGCGGGCTTCCCTGCTCACCGGCGCCCGAGCCCGGAAAGCCGCCCCCACGGCTAAATCACCCGCAACACGAAGGCCGCGAGCCAGTCGATCAAGCGCGTGAACCATCGTCGCGCCTCCAGCACCCCCTGGTCGATGCGCGACGAGGCCGTGAGGTCGCGATCGAACATGGCGGCGAGCGCAGGCGGCACGCTGCCACCTTCGATGACGAGGTTGACTTCGTAACTGTGCTCGAAGCTCTGCCGGTCGAGGTTCGAGGTCCCGACGATCGCCCAGCGACCGTCGACGACGGTGGACTTGGCGTGGAGCATCGAGCCTTCGTACTCGTACACCTGCACCTCGGCCGCCAGCAGCCGGGGCAAAAGCGCGCGCACTGCCCGGCGCAGGACGGGGTGGTCGGTGCGCCCCGCCAGCAAGAGGCGCACGATCACGCCGCGCGCAGCGGCGCTGGTGAGGGCGTTGAGGACCTTCGGGTCTGGCGCGAAGTACGGGCTGGTCAAGCGGACCTGCTCCTGCGCCTGTTCGAGCCCGATCACCAGGAGGTCGCGCATCACACGCCGGTGATAGGAGGGACCGTCTGCCACCACCGCACAGCGCTCATCGCCGGGGCGGTGGGCCGGACCCGCCAACAACTGGCGCCAGGGCAGATTCGGGCCGTCGGCGCGGAACCAACTTTCCAAGAACACCGCTTCGAGATCGGCAACGGCCGGGCCCTCCACTTGCACGTGGGTGTCGCGCCAATTGCCGACGCCGTCCGCGGGCCCGGCGTTGTACTCATCGCCGATGTTGAGGCCGCCGACGAAGGCGACATCGCCATCGACGACGAGGATCTTGCGGTGGTCGCGCCGGCGCGGCAGCCAGCGGGGATACAAGCGCCGGAGCGGATTGAACGCCACGACATCGCCGCCGGCTCGGATGAGTGGCAGAAGCGCCGTGGGATCGAGCCCGAGCGAACCGAAGGCGTCGTACAACAGGCGCACGCTGACGCCTTCGCGCGCCTTTTGTTCCAGGGCAGCGAGGAAGCGCTGTCCGGTACTGTCGGTGCGGAAGATGTATGTCTCCAGGTGAATGCGCCTGCGGGCCCGTTCAATGGCCGCCAGCATCGCCCGCAGGCCGGCAGCCCCGTTGTCGAACAACTGAAATCGATTGCCCGACGTGAACTGCAACTGATGTGCGCGGAGAAACTGGCGCAACGGCCGCGGGCGCCGGACCAGCCCGTGGCGGCGCAGAACCGCCCGGACGCGGCGTTCGCGGATCTTGTGCTGCGGCGTGCGCATGGAACGGTGGCGGCTGAACAGTTACCAGCCGCCGGGTGTGCGGAAAAGGGGCGCAGTGTGCGGGTATGCGCGGCCGCCGCCACCAGCGCGGTCGCGATCTCCCCTCCCTCCGCTGACCAGTTGCGCGACGCGCCAATTACTCTCGGTTCTTGACCTCACCGGCGCATCCGTGGATGCTACCGCTAGGTGGTGAGCGGAATCGATAGTCGCGAACGCGCCGTCCTGGTGGCCATCGACCAGAGTCGCAAGACCGTGCTTGCGGCCGAGGAATCGCTCGCCGAGCTGCAGCGCCTGAGCGAGACGGCCGGCGTCGACGTGGTGGCCAAGGCCGTGCAAGCCGTGAAACGCATCCACCCCGGGACGTTCATTGGCTCCGGCAAGATCGAGGAGATCCGCGAGCTGGTCCAGAGCCTGGCGGCGAACCTGGTCGTCTTCGACGACGAGCTGTCTCCCGCGCAGCAGCGCAACCTCGAACGGCAGCTCGGCGTCAAGGTCATCGATCGCACGCAACTGATCCTGGACATCTTTGCGCAGCGCGCCCGGTCGCAGGCCGGCAAGCTGCAGGTCGAGCTCGCCCAACTGCAGTATCTGCTGCCGCGGCTCACCCGACAGTGGCAACACTTGTCGCGCCTCGGCGGCGGCGTGGGAACGCGTCGAGGCCGCGCGTGCGGACCACGCGAAGGCAGCCGAGGAACGCGCGCAGGTCGACGAGAAGCTCGCCGCACTCCGCAAGGAAGCCGCCGAGACGATCGAGCTCGACCTGCCGCCGCTCGTCGCAGCGATCGAGGGGGCCTTCACCTACGCGAGGGGCACGATCGACCGGATCGAGTTCGACGTGAGCGCGCTGCGCGAGTGACCGCGGCGTCAGGCGTACAGCGCGAGGAGCTCGCGCAGGAGGTCGACGTAGCTGAT
>JBBITY010000188.1:2543-6727 GCA_037440565.1 Desulfurellales bacterium | reverse complement strand
CACCCGAGGTGAACGACCCCGCTGCACCGCTTCTTCCACCACTTGCCTGACCCGAGGTCGGAGCCGTCTCCGGGCACATCCGTCTCGGCAACGTCGCCCGCTTTCAGGCGCTCGAGTACCTGGGGGCTCCGAAGGTGTCCGCATCGGTGGGAAACGTGTCCGTGGCGGCGGCGGCCGGCCGAGCGGCGAGGAGCAAGGCGGCCAGGACCGCCACGGGTACCCCGATCGCGAGATGAACACGGGATAAGGGGGCATTGGGTGCGGGTGCGGGAGCACTGCTCCCGCCCCTCAAGTTTGGCATGAATACCGGAACGGCCCACGACGCTCGAGGGGTGGAGCGGTGCTCCGCCCCAGGAATCCGCGCCTCCGATCCTACGCGGCATCGAGCGCCTCTGCGCCGGCGCCCTCGGCGTCGAAAGCGCTGATCACCGGGTCGAGCTGAAGTCGACCGCCCAGTCGAGCGCCCACTCACTGCAGGGACCGTGAAAGGCGTCGCTGCCGAGCACGCAGGCGTTCATGATCGCCACGAGCTCCGCCGCGTCCTCGGCCCGCACCGTGCGCAGCGCCAGGCGCGCGGCCGTGAGCGCCGCTGCCCCACTCACCGGGTTACGGCCGGACCACCGTGGCGCCGGCGCTCGGCGTCAGCACGAAGCAGTGCTCCTGGGTCCGCCCGGGATCGATGCCTCGGTAGTAGCTGCGTTCGATCATCGTGCAGAACAACGACAGGTCGGCCGCGTGCAGGAGATTCACGGTGCAACCACCAAACCCCGCGCCGGTCAGGCGCGCGCCGAGCGCGCCGGCTTGCTTCGCGGCTCCGATGAGCGCTTCGATTTCCGGACAACTCACCGCGTAGTCATCCCGGCAGCTCGCGTGCGATGCGTCCAGGAGCGCGCTGAACGCGAGCCAATCGCCGGCGACGAGGGCGGCCTCCGCGCGGTCGACGCGCTCCGCTTCGGTCAACACGTGGCGGGCGCGTTGCAGGAGTGCATACGTGACGTCCGCCGCGCCGGGTATGCCGACCATCGCAGCCAGTGCCTCGACCGGCGATCCGATGATTGCGGCGATCTCCGCGAGCCGCAGCGGTCGCGGCGGCAGGACATTTTCGAGCACGGGGACGAACTCCGACAGCGCGCGATCGCGAAATAACCGGGTGAGATCGCCGAAGTGCGCCAGTGGTCGCGGCACACTGGTACCGAGGGCGCGCTCCAGGACCCGGCACGCCAGGCGGCATCCCGCGACCCGGTGGTTGTACAGCGCCCGCGCCGGGCCGGACTTCTCGGCCACCACCAGACTGTGGCATGCGACAAAGGCGTACCCTTCCAGCAGCGGCACCTGGCGGACCCGCAGCGGATCGAAGTCGACGCGCAGGGCGTGGCCTGCCTGCGCCAGCAGGCAGACGGCCTGATCCATGCCGCCGCTGTGCGTGCCCACGTAGCGCTCCGCCGCCGCCAACAGCTCCGCCAGCGCCGGCGCCGGTTCGCTCCGTTCGTTCACGGCCAACAGCGCGAGGGCACTACCGACAACGAGCGCCGAAGACGATGACAAGCCGGCGCCGGGCGGGATGTTCCCCTCCACCAAGAAGTCGCCGCCGCGCAACGAAGCCGCACCGGCGAGCAATGCCAAGCCCTGCGTCGCCGCCTTGTGGTAATTGAGCCAGTCGCCCGCGGGCGACGCCGGAATCGATGCGGCCACTTCGTACTCGCCGGGGGCGAATTCAGGCTGCACGCTCGCCACCCGCACGCGGCCGTCGTCGCGCCGCGCGCCGGCCACCAGGATGCTGCGGTCGATGGCCATTGGCAGCACGGGCAGACCGTTGTAGTCGGTGTGCTCCCCGATCAGGTTCACTCGCCCTGGCGCGCACGCCACGGCCTCTGGCCGGCGGCCGAAGTGCGCGGCAAAGCGCGCGGCGAGGGCGTCGATCCGCTCGGGCACCGTTGGCCGGGTACTCATGCAAACTGCCGCCGCGCACGTTCGAGGTCGGCCGGCGTACCGACGTCCGACCAGAAGCCCCGGATCGGAACCGCCCGCACCACGAGCCCGTCGCGAATCATCTGCGCCACCGCTTCCGGCAACTCGTATTCGCCGCGCGGTGACGGCGTCAGACGCCGCGCATAATCGAAGATCGGCGCCGTCAGGATCATGATGCCGGCGTTGTTCCAGTGCGTCGTGGCCGTCCGCCGTGGCGGCTTCTCTTCGATCCCTGTGACACGCCACTCCGCTCCGACGTAGACCGCAGCCCCGCGCCACGGATCATCGATCTCGTTCACTGCCAGTTGCGCGTCGCACGGCGCAAGCTCGAACGCCTGCACGAACTGCCGGTAAAACGGCGCAGAAACGAGGATGTCGCCCCAAGCCAGGACGAATGGGGCGGATCCCACCTGAGGTTCAGCGAGCAGCAACGCCCGCGCGGTTCCTTCCGCCCGTTCCTGGCGGCACCATCCGATGCGCACGCCGAAGCGCGCGCCGTCTCCCATCATGGCCTCGATTTGCTCGCCCAAGTACCCGATGACGACGATCACCCGTTCGACTCCGGCGCCGGCCAGCCCGCGCACGATGTGCTCGAGCAGCGATCGCCCACCGACCGGCAGCAGGGGCTTCGGTGTGGCGGCGGTCAGAGCCCCCATGCGAGACCCGCGGCCGGCAGCCAAGACGACGGCGGTCTTCATAGGCCGATACCGAGAGCACGATAATCAGCATCGCGCGGAAAGGCGAGATGCTCCTCGCGCGGGGGTGCCACCTGGTTCAGCAGCGATCCCCCCAAGGCAAAGCGCGATCGGCGCACGTCAGACCGCGCCCTGCCGCTCCAGTGTGAGATCGATGTGCAACGAGCGGGCAATGCTGTCCAACCGCTCGCGCAGGACGCGTTCGTCCACAGCCTGCGGCACGTCCATGACAATCCGCATGGTGAAGATCGGAGTTCCGGTCCCGGGCTCCGGCCGGGACTGGGTGTGCATCTGGCTGATGTTGATGCGATGGTCCGCCAGGCAGCGAGTGATCTTGGCGACGATGCCCGCTTTGTCCACCCCCACCGCCTGCAGCGTAAACGGCGTCGCCTGCTGGCTGGCCCGGTACGGCACCGGCTCGCCCTCCAGCGGGCGGAAAAAAACCGTCAGGCGTTTCTCCCACTCCAGCCGCTTGCACGCGGCCGACAGGCGGTCGGCGACGGCGGGCCCCTCGCCGGTCAAGAGCAGCAGGACGGCGAACTCGCTGCCGAGTATGGTCATGCTCGAATCTTCGAGATTGCAGTCGCACTCGTAGATCAATTCAGCGAGATCCGCCACGATGCCGGGACGATCGCGTCCGATGGCCGACAGCGCAAACCACTGCTTCATCGAGCGGAATCCTAGTAATGGGGGTGTGCCGGCGTCAATCGCGCGGCCTCACGCGATCGGGGGTTTGAGTCCGAAAGAATCGCATTGTAGGGTGGGAGCAGAGAGGAGGTTCTATTGGCGTATCGCGGTCGAGGCCCATGGTTTGTCGCTCCCCCAGAAGAGACCCATCGGATCAATCGCAAAATTCGCGTTCCCCAAGTTCGGCTGATCGGCACGGATGGAGCCCAGATCGGGATCGTGCCGATCGAGGAAGCGCTCCGGCTCGCTGAGCAGGCACAGTTGGACTTGGTCGAGATTGCGCCGAAGGCCCAACCACCGGTCTGCCGCATACTCGATTACGGGAAGTTCAAGTACCAGCAGCACAAGAAAGAAGCTGAGGCGAAGAAGAAGGCGACGGTCACGACGGTGAAGGAATTGCGCCTCGGCTACCGGACCGATACCGGCGACATCGAGCGACAAATCTCGAAGGCCCGCGCCTTCCTGGAGGAGGGTGATCGGGTGAAGTTCCTACTTCGCTTTCGCGGCCGCGAACTGGCGTACCAAAATCTCGGCCGCGAGAAGTTGATGGGCGTGTGCGACGCGCTGAAAGACGTGGCTGTTGCCGAAGGAACGCCGCGCATGGAAGGGCGGATGATGGGCATCATCCTGGCGCCCGTGCGCAAGAAGGGGAAAGCCACCAAAGAAGCGACCGGTAAACCCGCTCCCGCCAAGGAAACGGCTCCCGCCGAAACGCGAAAACCCGAGCCGGCGCGCCCGCTGCCGAGTTAGGGCCGGTCGCCGCCCGCCGCTGGCAGGATGCGGACACGCCGGCCCTCGATGCGCAGCCGACCCGCGGCCCAAAGGCGAATTGCC
>JBBITY010000188.1:0-2496 GCA_037440565.1 Desulfurellales bacterium | reverse complement strand
GCCAACGTGGCCGGTGTGTCATCGTCGAGTACCGGCACCGTGCCCTGCAGGATGATCGGGCCGTGGTCGTACTGATCGTCGGCGAAATGCACCGTGCAGCCGCTCACCTTGACACCCGATTCGATGACGGCCTGATGCACCTTGTCGCCATAATAGCCCTTGCCGCAAAAAGCAGGGATCAGCGCCGGGTGAATATTGAGCACGCGACCGGCGAAGCGCTGGCGCGGTTGAAAGAGCGACAGAAAGCCGGCGAGCACGACGAGATCGACGGGGTAGCGGTCGAGCGCGGCGTGCAGGGCGTCGTTGAAGCGGTGGGCATCGGGATAGTCCTTGCGCGGGATGGCCAGCGCCGGAATGCCCGCCTGGCGCGCGCGCTCGAGACCGTAGGCGTCGGCCCGCGAGGCGATGACCACGACCACCTCGGCCGGCAGCGATCGATCGGCGATGCGGTCGAGGAAATTCTGCAGCGTTGTTCCGCTGCCCGACAGCAACACGGCAAGTCGTACGGGCCGTTGTTCCATGTATCCTCCGCGGCAGCAGGGTAGGGCGTGGCCGCCAAGGAATCAATCGTTCCCGAGCCCCGTGGCCCGTCCCCCCAGTGACGAGCACGCCAGGGTGCGGGTACTGCCGCCGACCACGCACCGCTTACCGGCACAAGGGCACCCCCCGGATTCCATCCGACGCAGCGACTGTGGTAGACGAGTACCTCGAACGCGTCGGGAAAGGGAGGATGCGATGGACCGCATATTGCGCGTGAATATGTCCAACTTGACTGTGAAAGAAGAGCCGTACCCAGAGGAGTGGGCGGTGCTCGGTGGCCGTGCGCTGTCGGCGAGAATATTGTTAAAGGAAGTCGACCCCACCTGTGACCCCCTGGGGCCGGGCAACAAGCTGATCTTCGCCCCAGGATGTCTCTCGGGTTCTACGGCACCGACCTCGGGCCGCATGAGCGTGGGAGCCAAGAGCCCGCTCACGCACGGCATCAAGGAGGCGAACTCCGGCGGCCAGCCGGCGCAGAAGCTCATGCGGCTGGGGTACCGCGCTATCATTGTCGAAGGGCAACCCGCTGATCCTCAGAAGCGCTACGTGCTGCGCGTGACCAAAGAAGGGGCGACGTTGAGCGAAGCGCCGGAACTGAAACACCTGCGCACGTACGCGACTGTTGAGAAGCTCGCGGCGACGAGCGGGAAGCGGGCGGCGTTCATCATCTGTGGTCCGGCCGGTGAGGCACGCCTCACCGGTGCGAGCGTGGCGCTGACCGATGAAGACAATCGCTACCCGACCCGCCATGCGGCGCGCGGCGGCCTGGGTGCAGTGATGGGATCCAAGGGCCTCAAAGCCGTCGTGGTGGATGACGAAGGCACACAGGCGCGCGTGGCGAAGGACGCGAAGACCTTCAAGGAACTCGTGGCCAACACGACCAAGGCGTACAAGAACGGACCCCAGTTCTTTGCCCGCGGCACCTCGGCCGTCCTCGGCATGGCCAACATGATGGACACGCTGCCGACCCGCAACCGAAAGGAGATGAAGTTCGAGCACTGGGAAGCGATCGACGGAGCGCGCATCATCGAGAGCTTCGAAACCCGCGGCGGGGGAATGCACAACTGCATGACGGGGTGCATCGTGCAGTGTTCCAACGTCGTGCACGGTCCCGACGGCAAGTACAAGACCTCCGCCCTCGAGTTTGAGACCCTCGCGCTCATGGGCTCGAATTGCGCCATCGGCGACCTCGATGCGGTCGCCAGTCTGGACCGCCTGTGCGACGAGCTGGGCCTCGACACGATCGAGACCGGCGGCGCCATGGCCGTGGCGATGGAGGGTGGCAAGCTGTCCTTCGGCGACAAGGACGCCGCCATCGCCACGCTGGACAAGGTCGACAAGGGTGATGAGCTGGCCGTGGCGATCGGCAACGGCGTGGTCTTCACCGGCAAGAAATACCATGTGGCCCGCATTCCTGCCGTGAAAGGACAGGGCCTCCCCGCATGGGAACCGCGGACATTGAAGACCACCGGCATCAGTTACTGCACGAGTCCGATGGGCGCTGATCACACGGCCGGTCTCGTCGTCGTACCGGCTGAGGACATGGCGCGCGCCTCGCAGAACGCCCAGATCGCCAACGCCATCTGCGACTCGAGCGGCTTCTGTCAGTTCATGCAGCCATCGATCGAAGACCTGCGGCAGTTCTTCAACGCCATGTACGGCCTGAACATGGGCGAGGCGGATATCGTCAACTACGGCTGGCAGATCCTGCAGGATGAGTGGGAGTTCAATCGGCGCGCCGGCTTCACCGAGAAGGACGATGCACTTCCGGACTGGATGCGCACGGAACCGGTGCCGTCTAACGGCGCCGTGTTCGACGTGTCGCCGGAGGAGGTGAACACCCCGTTCTTTTCCACCGGCTTCACGCCCTTGCCGGGGACGACCGTATCCATGTGCGCGCAAAACAGGAGCGGCTCGACGCGGTGAGCCTGTGCGTCTCTCCGCGCTGGCGCGCGC
>JBBITY010000187.1:0-6747 GCA_037440565.1 Desulfurellales bacterium | reverse complement strand
CCCGGGAGATGTACGCCTGCCCGCAGCTCGCGGCCCGGGAGCTGTTCGTGGACGTGGGCGATGGCGTGGGCGGCACCATGCGGACGTTCCGGATGCCGGTCAAGTCCTCGGCGTTCAGGCCGCCGGCGCCCACGCCGCCACGCTCGGCGCCGTCGCCGAAAGGCTTGATCTCACCCACAGGCGAAGTGGCGTAGAGGAAGAACTTGCGCACGTTGCGGAAGAACGGCCGCTTGTAGAGATCGAAGCCGGCGGCGGCGCGCAGGCACTCGAGGGCGCCCAGGTAGATGGTGTTGTAAGCGAGGGCGTAACTGACGCCCTCGGCCCAGCCGCCGTCGGCGTCGCCCCAGTGCGGGTAGAACGTCATCAGGCCTCGCAAACTGTAGTCCAGCCACTCGGCGGTGTCCGGAGCCTCGTCCTTCAGCACGATGGCGTATTCGGCCAGGTAGGCGATCAGGCGGCCATTGTGGCTCTCGGCGGGCGTGTGCAGGTAATCGGCGCGGCGCAGGCGGCGGAGGATCTGCCGGCCGCGGTCGATGGTGAGCCGGCGCACGCGCGCGCGCTCGCTCTCGGAGAGAATCGGGTACAGCCAGTCGTAGGCGCGCTGGCCGTAGCGCGCCATGCTCAAGCCGGGTTCATCGCCGAAGGGTGAGAGGAGCGACATGGGGCCTTCGACGCCCCACGGCTCCACCGTGAGCAGGAGGCGCCTGGCGTGCTCCCCGTAGCGCGCGTCACCCGAGAGGTGGAATGCGAGCGCGAGCGGGTTCATGGCGTTGTCGATGAACCGGCGGAACTGGCGGAAATAGGTCGCGTAGCCCATGCGCTGCCGCGGCTTCCCGTCGAACGTGTGGTAGCGCGGCGGCTCCGGCAGCGGCACCTTCAGGGCGCGGTCGGCCAGTGCTTTGACCTCCGCCCACGCCACCTTCCGCGTCGTGGCCAGGGTGGACCGGACGCGCTCGCGCTCCGGGACCGTGAGTACATAGCGCGGGTGAGCGGCGGGCGCCCTCCCGAGCAGGGCGGCGGGATCCGGCCACGGCAACTCGGGAACGCCAGCGGCGATCGTGAACCGCCACTCGCCGCGCCGGGCGCGCGGCGTACCCTGGCGGTCGAGCGCCTCGACGTCCCAGCGATACGCTCCCGGGGGAAAGGTGCGCGCCGGCACATGCACGGGGTCGGGCAAACCGTCCGCCTGGTAAACGGTCCTGCCCCCGGCGTCCTTCACCACCAGACGGTAGGCGGCCGCTCCCGGCGCCCGCCACCAGGCGAACCCCGGCGGATTCACCCCCGCCGCCGCGCCGTCCGCCGGCGAAGGGAACAGCGCGCGCTCGCTCCGTTCGGTGGGGAAAGCAAAGGTCGCCTGGCCGAGCGCGGGGACCGCGCCCGCCGTTCCGAGGAAATGTCTCCGGGTGAGGGCTGGCATGGTTTGATATCGTAATGATTATAAGCGGTCGGCAATCTCCCCGCCGGCGCCAACAGGATCCGCATCCGTCGCGGCCAGACCCCATGGACAGAAGCGCGCGCTGGTGACACGCCGGTACCTGGAGGCGTCACCATGAGATATCGGCCGGTCCTGCTGGGGATCGGCTTCCTTGCCGTCGTGGCCCCGTCAGCCTACACACAGGAGTCGCGCGGCACGGTCACCGGGGGGTGAGCGACACCTCGAACGCGGCCGTCCCCCGAGGGAACCGGGGACAGCCCGGACTGGACCCCCCTCATGAGACAGCCGAACCAGGGACACGTTTCCGTTCCGAATGGCCGAAGATCCTGGGCTGGCCGGGCTGCAGGGTGTATCAGAGCGAGATCAACGCGCAGGCCAGGACCTTGAAGCTATGGGTGCGGCGCAAGCCAGGAAACCGGAAGTGGGTGTGCTCCGGTTGTGGTTGCCGGGCGACCGGACTCCATGCGGTTTAGGAACGTGAGGTGCGCGGTCTGCCGTCCTTTGAGTACCGCGCGACGGTGGTGATCGAGTTGTATCGGGTCCGCTGTCCGGGCTGCGGAATCAAAGCAGAGAAGGTCGAGCAGTTGCCGAGCAAGGCGCCGTTCAGCAAGCGTTTGGAAGCGGTTGTCGGGCAGGCGTGCGAGAGTGCGGCCGCGCGGAAGTTCGGCGTGCACCGCCGGTTGGTGCGCCAGGCGCCGGCGAGCGCGATCCCGCCGGAGCGGAAGATCGCGGAACGGGAGAGTCCGCAACTGGAGCCGGTGAACAGATTCATCGACGAGATTCTGGAGGCCGGCCGGAAGGCCCCGCGGAAGCAGCGGCCCACGGCGCACCGGATCTGGAGGCGCATCCGGCGCGAGCGGCCGGAGTGTCAGATCGGCCAGCCGGCACTGCGGCGCTCCGGGCGGGCGCAGCGCCAAGCGACGGGCACGCTGTCGAAGACCGAGGTGTTCATCGAACAGTCCTGAGACTAGGGCGTGGAGGCCCAGGTGGACTGGTACGAAACGGTGGCCGGTCTGGGCGCGGGCGGGCAGCTCTGGCAGGTGTTCAGCGTGCGGAGAATGGCCTCGGGCGGAGCGTTCCACTGCGGCTATCCGCAAGCCACGCAGCAGGCCTTCCTGGAAGCGCACAAGAAGGCCTTCGCGCATTTCGGCGGAGTGTTCCGGCGCCCGCGGCCTGATTTGTTCCCGAGAACAAAATCGTACCGGATCGTCCGCGGCACTCCGCCGAAGTAGGCGAACGCCGGCGCGTGCGCCGCGCAGAACGACTCCGCATTCTCGGCCGGAAACGCCATCCCGAAGCAATCGTCCGAGTGCGGCAGGTCCATGCAAGAGAAATGCGCCGTCTGCTCCACCCCGCCGGGCCCACAACGGCGTTTACGAATCGCTCCGCTCCCGCTCCGGTCACCTCCACGCCGATCCGCCTCCCGTCCGGGAGCCGCCAGTAGTCAGCCGTGTGAAGTCAGCAAGCGCCTTTGCCCAGGCATTGGTTTCCCCGCGTTGTGCGTATTCCGGCGAAGCCGATCGCGATTCCGATCTGATGGCGATCAACGTTCCGGCGTGATGGCGATCACCATCGGAGCGAAGCGACGCTGGCTTGTTTCATGATCCACGACTGATCGGCATCCGTCAACACCTTTCTGCTTTGTTCGCCGTCCGAGCGGGGAGTGAGGTGTGGAGCGAGGGGACGGCGATTGAGTCCCCTCGCTCCGCCCAGCACTGGAGAGACCCGCGCGGCCGGAGCCGCTCACGCATTCTCCTTACCTCCCTTCGGGCCGCGCTTCTTGCGCAGCGATTCACCCTTGAGTTCGATGCGGTGAGCGTTGTGAACCAGGCGGTCGAGGATCGAGTCGGCGATGGTCGGATCGGCGATCCGCGTGTGCCAGCTCGCGACCGGCAGTTGGCTGGTGAGCAACGTGGAGTGCGCCTGGTAGCGAGCGTCGCAGATCTCGAGAAAGTCGCGGCGCTCGGCTTCGTTCATCGGCGCCATGGCCCAGTCGTCCACGACGAGCAAATCCACGCGACCCAGGTGATAGAGCAGCTTGGAGTGGCTGCCGTCGGCGCGCGCGGTGGCCAGACTGCGGAACAGCTCGCTCGCCTTCTGGAACAGCGCGGTGTAGCCGTCGCGGCAGGCCTTGTGAGCGAAGGCCCGTGCCAGCCAGGTCTTGCCGATGCCGGTCGGCCCGATCACAAACAGGTTCTGGTGCTCGCGCACCCAGGCCGATTCCTGGGCCAGTGAGCGCACGACCTGGCGGTCCAGCCCGCGCGGCGTGCGGTAGTCGATGTCCTCTACGCAGCACGGCCCTTGCAGCCGGCCATTGCGTAGACGCCGTTCCAGCGCCCGGTTCTGGCGCCAGTTCCACTGGCGGTCGATGAGCAAGCCGAGCCGTTCTTCGAAGCTCAGCCGTTGTGAATCCGCGCTCTCCTGTTGTTCGCGGAACGCTTCAGCCATGCCGCGCAGGCGCATGGCCAGGAGTTTCTCGATGGTTGGTTGTGTCAGCATAAGTCCTCTTTCTGGGTTCATTCGAGAGTGGGCGAGTCGCCCGAGTCGTAGTAGTCCGGGCCGCGGAGATTGGGGTGATCGATGGGCGGCTGAGGATCGCTGGTGGGATCGGGAGCCTGGCCGTCCAGGTTGTTTTCCAGAATCGCTTTCAGGCTCTGGTAGGAGCAGACATGGAGAGCGACGGCGCGCCGCGCGGCCGCTTCCACGCGCGCATGCGGATACTGGTTGCCGAGCCGGATGATGCCGAGGCAGGAGCGGAAGCCTTGCTCGGGATGACGGTTGCTGGTCAGGATGCGGTCCACCACCTGCGCGGTCGCCGGGCCGATCGTTCCACTCCACTCGACGATCCGCGACGGCGTCCATTCCAGGTGCCGCTGGTGCGCTTTGGGCCGGTGCTCATGAATCGTGGTGTGGCGGTGCGGGGTATGGGAGCGAGCGTGCGAGGCTACGCGGATCCCTTTGTGAAAGATCTCCACGGTGGAGGCCGTCGCGCGGATCTCCACTTCTTGCTGGGTGAGTGCGTAGGGCACGCTGTACCAGTGGCGGTCGAGCTCGACGTGATAGTCGATGTTGACGCGAACCGTCTTCCACTCGCCGTACTGGTAGCGCTCGGCCGGCAGCGGCTTCAACGCTGGCCGCTCGAGCGTCTCATAGAGCGTCCGGCGTGAGCCGTCGCGCTTGCGGAAGGGTCTCTCGTTCAGACGCGCCAGCAACTCGGCGATGGCTTCATTCAGCTCGCCGAGCGAGAAGAAGCTCCGCTTGCGCAGCGCGGCCACGATCCACCGCTCGACCAGCAGCACGCCAGCCTCGACTTTGGCCTTGTCGCGCGGCTTGCGCGGGCGCGCCGGCACCACCGCCACGTCGTAGTGCTGCGCCATCTCTGCGTAGGTGAGATTCACGCCCGGCTCGTAACGGCAGGCCTTGCTGACGCCGGACCGGAGATTGTCCGGCACCACGATCGCGGTGACTCCGTCGAAGAACTCGAAGGCCCGGATGTGGGAGCCAATCCAGTCTGCCAGCCCTTGCGTCCAGGTCGCCTCGGCGAAGGTGTAGTTGCTGGCGCCCAGCACGGCGACGAACAGTTGCGCCTCGCGGATCTCGCCGGTGACGGGATTCCGCACCGGGATCGTCCGGCCCGCATAGTCGACGAACAGCTTCTCGCCAGCTCGGTGCTCTTGCCGCAGCGCGACTTCCTGCTTCCGCCGCCAGCGCTGGTAGAGCTCGCAGAAGCGGCTGTAGCGGTAGCCGTCCGGATGCTGGGCCCGGTATTCTTCCCAGACCAGCAGCAGCGTCAGGTGCTTGTGCTGCTGGAGCTCGGTATGGATCGAGGCGAAGTCGGGTTCGGGCTGCCGGCCTGGTTGGGCCCGGCTGGCCGGCCGCGGCAGCAACGTCGCGGCCAGACGGGCCTCGTCCCAGTCGGCCACGTCCGGCCACTGGAGATGGGCTGCCTCGGCCGCCTTCAGATACTCCGATACGGTGCTCTGACCGAGGGAG
The DNA here is from genome assembly GCA_037440565.1 of Desulfurellales bacterium. Taxonomy (GTDB): domain Bacteria; phylum Desulfobacterota; class Binatia; order HRBIN30; family CADEER01; genus JBBITY01. The sequence goes on along the minus strand of JBBITY010000187.1, from coordinate 1,319 downwards.
CAACTGCGGGCGATCTGACGCTGCGCCAGCCCGAGAGAATGAAGTCTGAGGACTTCCTTAATCTTGCGCATGGACAACCTCTTCTGCGGCAATCTGTTTCCTCCACCTCTCAGTGGAGGCCAGATCGGCCGCTGGTTTGTCCAGCGCCGCTTCGTGAAGACCGCTTTAGAATTCGATTCCGGGGAACACGATCGCTATTCCGGGAACCGCCGATCGGTGATCGGTATCAGCCCGGAACAGCGATCGCCATCAGCCCGGAATCCTGATCGGCATCATCCCGGAATCGTGATCGCCATCAGCCCGGAACGGCGATCGGCATCGCCCGGAATACGCACCGAGGGCGATCCCCACCATAATGTCCACTGGGAGGTCATGCATCATGGCCAGTCGGAACGGCACCCTGCCACGGGTATTCGTCCTGATCTTACTCGGTGTAAGTCTCTGTCTCGGCGTGCAGGCGGCACCCGGAGTCAAAGCGATTGCCGTCGGATTCGATTGCAGTTTAGCTCTTCTTTCGGACGGCACGGTGTGGGCGTGGGGTTCGGGCAGGGGGCCGACACCTGTTCGCATCCGCGGGATCGACGGGGTCACGGCCATTGGACGCAACCTCGCATTAAAGAATGACGGGACCGTTTGGGCCTGGGCCCGAGACTCACCCGGGTGCGGAGTCAGACAGGACTCGGCGCCTGCGCCGGTAATAAAGTTGGAGGGAATCGTGGCCGTTGCTGGCGGCGCGAATCACACAGTTGCCCTCAAGCGCGACGGCACGGTTTGGGCGTGCGGACAAACCATCGCTGGCGTGTGGTCGGGGGAAATCATGCGGGTCGGCGAGCTTACGGGTGTTGTGGCGATCGCCGTCGGCGGCCCCGGCTCTTCGCACGGTTTGGCACTCAGGAATGACGGCACCGTCTGGGCGTGGGGCGCCAACTGGTCCGGCCAATTGGGTGACGGAACCACCGTCGACCGGTCTGCACCCGTGCAGGTAAGCGGCCTCGATGACATTGTGGCCGTAGCCGCCGGTGGTACGCACAACGTTGCGCTGAGACGCGATGGAACGGTTTGGCAATGGGGAATGATCCCAACGCCGTACGCGCAACCAACCGCATCGATGACACCGCAGCGAGTACCAGAGATTAACGGAGTCAAAACGATCACGGCCGGGGAATCGCACAGTTTGGCGATCAAGAACGACGGTTCGGTTTGGCAGTGGGGCAATACAGGCCCGCCAGTCGGCAATCCTCACGTACCAGTCCAGGTTAACGGCCTGGAGCATGCCGTAGCCATTGCAGGCGGTCATCACCATAGCCTTGCTCTGAAGA
>JBBITY010000186.1:0-6782 GCA_037440565.1 Desulfurellales bacterium | reverse complement strand
GTACGACTGCCCCGCCGTCATCGCCGTCGGCACTGTCTGCGAAACAAAAGCCGCCCCCGGCGTCCCTGTCCCCGCACTCACCGCCACCGCCACGTTAGGGCTGGTCGCCCCAAACCACGTCACCCCCTCTTGCACCATCCGCCACTGGAAGTTGTACGTCCCGCCTTCCGCTGGCGCCGTCACCGTCCACGTGAACACCTTCTCCTGCCCCGGCGCGACACTGTCCCCGGCACCGAGCAGCACCCGGTTCGTTCCCCAGGTGGAATTGTCGTACGGGTTCACCGCCCCGAGCTTGTAGCCCGCCGCCGCCGTCCACGTCGTCGTCCCCGTGTTCCGCATCCGCACCGACACGCTGTACGACTGCCCCGCCGTCATCGCCGTCGGCACCGTCTGCGAAACAAAAGCCGCCCCCGGCTCCGGTGCGACCGTGGCCGTCGGCGTGGGCGTCGGGACGACCGGCGTCGCCGTGGGCGTCGGCGTGCCGGCGCTGACACTGTCCAGACACGTGGCACTCCCCACCTCGTTGGCGATGAAGCTCTTGCTGCAACCGGAAAAGTGCAGTTGGTCGAGGCTGCTGACCGAAAAGATCGACGGGTTCATGATGTAGCCGTATGGCTCATAACTGCAGGGGGACCCCGCCTGATTGTCATGCGGCGCGGAGAAATTGTGGCCCAGTTCATGTGAACTCAGCATCACCAGGGCGTTGTTGTTCGAGGTGTAGTCCTGCACGACGCTGGATCCGTAGTACGAGGAACACACGGAGCCGAGCCAAGCGATGCCGATGACCGTGCTGTCGAGGTCGCGGCCGGTGAACAGTTGGGCGAGGTCACAACCGTACAGGAGCTGGCCAGGGCTATTGTCATTGTTGTTCTTGAATGTGCTGAACTCGTTCAGCAAGGTGATTGGGACCGTCGTGCTGCTGAACGGATCGTTCGACGTGGAGTACACAACCGTCTGGCGGATCTGCACGGTCACGCCCACTTCCCGCTGATAGACCCCATCGGCCTGATTGATGACGTTCTGCATGAACGTCGCCGACGCGCCACCGTGGCGCGAGAAGTACTCGTAATCCGCCACCAGGCTGACCTCAGCCCGCTCGGTAACCGCGGCCGATGCGACCTCCCGGAGGGCCGTGGACAGGGCTTGGTATGCGGCCATGCCTTTGGAGCGAAGGCCGGAGCTCCGGCCCTTGTGCAGCTTGCGCCGCGGAACGTCTTGTACGGCGCAACTGTCAGGCGTCCAATCGGACTCGGTATCGGAGAGGCGATAGGCAATCATCTCTCCTGCCGGCGCGTCATTGAAGAAGCGGGACGCAGGCTCAATGAAGTACACTTCGTCCGGCGTCCAAATCATGCCATCCAGCGTGCCGTGCTCCACCTTCACGCGAACCCAGGAATCAGCCTCCCCTTTCACCCGGCCCCGATAGAAGACGCGCTGAGGTTCCTCTTCCACCACCCCCGCATTGTCGATCCAGATGTTCTTTGCATTCGGAGCAAAAAGGCTGTCGTGTGGAGTCAGGGCGAGGTCAAAGTCCCGACCCAGTGTGCGAAACGACACATCGAGGGTGCCGCGGCCCTTGGCGCGGCCCGCCTGCCCGGCGCTCCCCACGCCCTTGGCGGAGACGCGGGCTACCCGCTCGAAATAACCGATGCTACCCGGTACCCCCGAGCCGGGTGGCTGCGATTCTCGGGCGGCGGCCGTCGCGCCCATGCTCAGGACGCACGGTACCACCAAGGTTGCCAAGCGAAACCGACTCACCATCCCTGTCATGTCGCTCACCCGCACCCCTCTCGCGTTGGCGGGGTTTTCATACCATTCGCCAACGCGACAAAGAAGATGTTTGCAGAGCGATCCGAAGCGAATCACATGCCAGAAGCGCCAAAAATGACCGCCACCGGCCGACAGAACTCAGGGTTGCACTGAGTAGGCGGGCCGGCGCCGCGGCAGCGAATCGGCGCGCAGGTTTGTCGAGAATTTGTCGCTGATTCCCGAACTGTGCGTGCGCCGCGGCGGGGATAAGTGTTGGGCTTCCAATGCCGCCGCGGGCGTGGTTGTTTGGACAGATGTCGAGCTGGCCGGACTGGGTTTCGCCCATGGCAGCGGAAGAAACCGAGGGTCGCAGAATGCGGGTGGCGCGGCTGCTCGCCGTTGCGCTGTGCTTTGCCAACCCGCTGCTCCACAAACCCCTTTCGGATCTGTTCGATGCGCTATTCGCCCGGCTCGGTCGTACCTGGTACGAGCGGCTCGTGCTCGCGGGCATCGGCGCTCTGTGCGCGGCGGGTGTCGCGCTCGGGCGAGCGTACGTCCGCGCACCCGCCCGGGCACGGGGGATCATCAGCCTCGCCGCGCTGGCCGCAATGACGCTGGTCGCCCAGCGCTGGCTGTTGGTCAGCAACATCGAGCTGATTCACTTCCCGCAGTTTGCCCTGCTCACCTTTCTGCTGCTGGCCGGAGGTCTGACGCCACAAACGGCATGGGCCCTCGCAACAGCGGCCGGCATGCTCGACGAAACCTACCAGCGCCTGGTCATCTACGCGCGCGTGCCGAACACGTATCTCGACTTCAACGACATGCTGCTGAACGCGATTGGAGCCGCGTGGGCCGTCGCCTTGTGGGCCGGGGAGGAGTGTACGATGGCCACGAGCCCCGCGGGAGGCCGCCGGGCATGGGGCGCAGCCGCCGCGGCCGCGGTGCTCGGGACCGCGTTGGTGTGGCTCGACCCGCCCCAGCTTCCGCTGTTGCGAAAAGCGGCGACGGGCCGCCCGTACCGCGTCCTCTCCGCCCCAGAGGCGGCCGCGTGGGCCGCAACCGTGTGGGGGTTGATCCGGTGGAGGCTGCGGGGCAACACCCAACCGGCTCTCTCAGTCACTCGCAAGGCTGGCCTTTCCCTGCGCTCCATCGGTATTAAGGATCGAGGGCCCGAACGGAGGAAAGGAGCAGAGCCAGGGTGGTGACGAACAACGGCAAGGAGGTCGAAGGGCTTGCCTCCTATGACCCCGCAATCCCAGCGACCGCCGTCATTGTGAACTGGAACGGACGTCAGCACCTGGCGGGATGCCTCTCGTCCTTATTGCAGCAGACGCTCGGCAACATCGAAGTAGTGGTTGTGGACAATGGCTCGACGGACGGCTCGGTGTCGTTCATCCGCGATCGGTTTGGGGACAAAGTGCGCGTCGTTGCTCTTGAGCGCAACGTCGGGTACTCGGGCGGCCTGAACAGCGGCATACGGGCTGCCCGCGGCCGCTACCTCTTCGCGCTCAACAACGACACCGAGATCGCCCCAAACTGCCTGGCGGCGCTCGTCGAGGCCGCCGACCGATATCCCAACGCCGGCATGCTGTCGCCGAAGATCCTTTCGTTTGCGGATCGGCAGGTCATCGACAATGTGGGCCATCTGCTCTATCCGGATGGGCTGAGCCGGGGCCGTGGGCGTCTGGAGCGCGACTGCGGACAGTACGATCGCGAAGAGGAAATTCTCCTGCCGAGCGGTTGCGCCGTGCTCCTGCGGCGGGCGATGCTGGTGGATGTCGGCCTCTTCGATGAAGATCTCTTCGCGTACTGCGACGATACGGATCTCGGCTTGCGCGCGCAGCTCGCCGGCTGGCGCTGCCGCTCGGTTCCTGCTGCCCTCGTCTATCACAAGTACTCGGCGGCCAGCGCCGCCTACTCGCCGCTCAAGGCGTTCCTGGTCGAACGCAACCGCGCGTGGGTGGCGGTGAAGTGCCTGCCGGCCCCGCTGCTGCTTGCGAGCCCGATGTTCACGCTTCTGCGGCTCGGCGCGCAGGCCTGGGGAGCACTGAGCCGGCGCGGCGCAGCCGGGCGGTTCGCCGCCGCGCATTCGCCGATGGCACTGGCCGGCGTGTTTGCCCGCGCCGGCATCGCGGCAGTGGGTGGCCTGCCACACGCGTGGCGCAAGCGGGGCTCCGTACAGCGCCGACGGCGGATCGGTTCGGTCGACGCGCTCGCCTGGATTTGGCACTACCGCATGGGCCTGCGCGAGATCGCGCTGAAGGACTGATCGGATGCGGCCCTTGGTGATCATTCCGGCGTTCAACGAAGCGCCGACGATCGTTGGCGTCATCACCAACATCCGCAGGCACGTCGACGCCGACATCGCCGTCATCGACGACGGTTCCGAGGACGACACGGCCCGCCTGGCGCGCGAGGCCGGTGCCGTCGTGCTCCGGCATCCCTGCAATCTCGGCATCGGCGCCGCCGTGCAAACCGGCTACGTCTACGCCTTGCGAGCCGGCTACGACCTGGTCGTGCGGCAGGACGGCGATGGCCAGCACGACCCCTCGCACATCGGGCGCTTCATCGAGCTGCTGGCGAGCGATCAAGCGGACATCGTCGTCGGGTCGCGCTTCCTCGCCCGCGAAGGGTACCAATCAACCCTCGTGCGGCGCCTGGGTATTTTCATCCTCGGCATCGTCAGCTCGCTGGTGGGCAGAAGCGTGACGGATCCGACCTCCGGGTACTGGGGCGTCAACCGCCGCGCCTTGGAGGTCCTCGCCAAGTCCCATCCGGACGATTATCCGGAAACGGAAGCGCTGGTCGTGGCCGCGCGGTCCGGCTGCCGCGTGCGCGAGCTGCCGGTGATCATGTACGCGCGAACCGCCGGCCAATCCTCGATCGGCGGCACCATCTACGCGGGATTTTACATGCTCAAGGTCGTGCTCAACCTACTGATCGGCCGACTGCGCCCGCGCTGAGGGCCACAGCTCGTACGGAGGTGTGTATGCATCTACTGCAGGTACTCGCAGTGACAGCCAGCTCGACTCTTCTCGTCTTTGTCGTCGAGGCGGTCCGCCGCAGCAAGCTCAACAGCCGCTACGCCATCCTGTGGCTCGGCGCAGGCGTGGTACTGCTCGGGCTGTCGATTTACCGCCCGCTGCTCGATTGGGTGGCCCGCGCACTGGGCGTCAGTTATCCACCTTCCCTGCTGTTTCTCGTGGCGTTCCTGTTCCTGCTGAGCATCGTGTTGCACTACTCGCTGGTCATTTCATCCCATCGCGACTCGATCCGGCGACTCGGGCAAGCGGTGGCCCTCCTCGAGCGCGCGCTGGAGGAACAGCGGCGCGCACCAGGCGCGACATGACAACCTACTCCTTTGTGCTTCTGCTCACCGCAAAGCAGGCCGTGCTCGTCATCGTCCTCGGAACTCGGGCGCGTTTGCGCTCTGATGAAGGCACGATCCGTCGCCGTAATTCCGACCAGCAAACCCTACCCAGCCCGACCCGCGTCGCCGGGCAGTGTCGCAAGTGCCGCTGCGGACAGTGCGCGAGCGCGGTACAAGTCGGCGCACTGGCGGCAGAGGCCCCGGCGGGGCTGCCAGGTCGGGAAGTCGGCGGCGATGCGCTCAACGATGTCAGCCGGCAGGCGCTCTGGCTCCGGTTCCGGCACGTAGGTGGGAAAGCGACAGAGCGGGCAGCGGCCGCCTTCGATCAGCGAGGCGGCTTCGCCGTGCGGGCGAGGGGCTATGGCAAAGGCGAGCAGTGCCGCATGTGTCGGGCGATCCAACCGGAAAAAGCGCTCAAATGCTTCCTCGCCCTCGCCGCCGAGCATCGGGAAAGCGGCCGCAAACGCCCGCCGCGCCTCCGCGACCAGTTCGTCGGTGAGCAAGCCGCGGCGCATCAAGCGCCCCGCGACGCTGGCGTTCCACAGGGCGCGATAGCGGTCGCGCAGCAGTTGCGCTGAACTCGGACCGCCGTCGACCTGCGGCAGCTCGGGGTCGTAGCCGAAGGCCGGGTCGACCATATCCGCGACGTGCTGCAGCTCGGCGCGCAGCGTGGCCAGCAGGGCCTGTGGCGCCTCGAACGCCGTCGCGCACAGGCGGATCACCGCCGTGCGCCGCGCGGTCTCACCCGCGCGGTCGTCCACCAGCAGATCGGCGCCCTCGTCGCAGCGGGTGAGCGCGCGCGCCACCACGCACTGCACGCAGGCGTCCGCCAACAAAGGGAATTCGCCAAGCGCGGCGTAAACCGGTTCGCCGAGTCCGAGGCGGGCAAACCACTGTGCGTGAAGCTCTGCGAACGCCCGCTCGCGCGTCTCCCCCTCGGGCAGCACATACAGCCGATCGCGGGCGCGCCGGAAGGCCCGTTCCTCCGCGTGCCCAGCCATCGCCCGCAGCACCGCTTCCTCGACCAGCGCCGGGTCGAAATGCACGGGCAGACTGGAGGCGTTGGTCACGTCGGACATCGCGCATCGCACTCTGCCGCGCAGCCCATCGGCGCGGCGACCGTGGCGGGATCAGGGCGCAGCCCGAGCCCTTCGGGACCGATCGACACCCCGACGCGTCTGCAGTCGTGCGCCACCAGTGCATACAGCAGGTCGGCCAGGGCGGCATACACGCCGCCGGCGTCCACCTTGACGACGCGGCGCGCGAAGGCCGGCGCGACACGGCCCAGGTGATCGCGCAGGAAGAGCGTCGCGGCGCGGACGGTTGCCGTTCGCATGTTCTCATCCCCGGCGTCGAGCGCGTACGCCTCCTTGTACGCCAGGAAGGCGAGGAACTCGCACTCGCAGCTCACGTGGTCGATGCGCTCGTGGGCGTCGCGCCGTACGGTCAGACCGAAGGCAGCCATGAAGCCGGCGAGGTCGGCCAGCTCTTGGGGCTGCTGAAACAGCGCCTCGTTGCCGTACTCGGTTTCGTATGCCGGCACTTCCCCCCGCGCCGTGTGACCGAAGAGGCGGCGGTGCGCCGCGCACAGCGTATCGAGATCGACACCCGGACGCGCGAGCGCCAGCGCGCGTGCCCGTCGCCGCCGGTGAGGCGCATGATC
>JBBITY010000185.1:0-6784 GCA_037440565.1 Desulfurellales bacterium | reverse complement strand
CACGCTGGCCGATCGACCTGCCCGATACGCCGGAGCCGCTTCTCCCGTTCGCCGCCTGCCTCCTGCATGGCGCAACGGTTGCTCGGGACAGCCACCACAAGGCGCGGCTTGGGGACACGGCATGACGCAGGAAGGAAACATGCGGACTCACGGCAGCATGGCATTGCTCCGCAGGCAGCATCAGACCATTGTCTCGTTCCTCACCGCGGGCGAGGAAGCCCTGGAGCAGCTCGATCGGGGAAGCGATCTCACTCATTTTGCCGCTCGTCTGAAGCGGATGATGGCGGATCACTTCCGCCTTCAGCGCGCGGCGCTGGTTCCCGTCCTCCAGCGCGACCCGCGGCTGGCACGTGGGCCGCTGGCAAAGCTCCTGGCCGAACGCGCCGCCCTGCGCCGCCTGCTGCGCGGGCTGCAGGGCGCGGCGCGGACCGCCGACCGCCGCAAGCAGCACGCCTGCGCGGTGGACCTCGTCGGCGTGCTCGTCCTGCACTTGGCGAAACAAGAGGCCGTGCTCTTCGGCGTGGTGCCGGCGCTGCACGCCGACCCGCTTCGCCAAGTCAAATTCCGCGCCGCTGCGCTCGGTCGGTCCTCCGAAATACCATCCGCCGCCCTGCGCATGATGGTGCCCCACCTGCGCACCGCGTAACGACATTCCCGCCCGGAAATGGAGAGTGAAATGATGCAAACCGACAGCAACCACCTCAAATTGGCCACCGAGCAGCGCAGCGCCGGGAGCCCGCGGACGCGGCGCCCGGGACTGCACACGTCGAGTGCAGCGTCTCCGTCGCCCAACGGCTCTTGGGATGGGCGCGTTCGTGGGCTGGTCGCCAGTCGGCTCGGCGTCGACGCCGAAGAGCTCCTCCCGGAGGTCTCGCTCGCCGACGACCTGGCCGCCGACGAGCTGGACTTACTCGAAATCGCCGTCGACATCGAAGACCAGTTGGGGATTGTCGTGCCCGAGGCCGTTCTCGAACGCGTGCGCACTTATGGCGACCTGCTCGACGCACTGGCACGGCTCGCCGGTCGCGAAAATGGTCCGGTGGCCGCATTCTCGACGCCCCCAGCGTTTGTCCGCGCGCAGGTGTGCTCAGGGGCGACCGCCGACATCAGCGTCGTGCGTCTGGCCCTCCTGACGCCGGACGTCGCCGCGGCCATCGCCGCGGACGCGCTGCACGCTCCGCGCGGCGCGCGGCTCGATATCGCCGTCCCCGAGGATCTTTCGGACCAGGAAATGGCGCTGGTCACAGAGCGGTTCGCCGCGGTGCGCAAGCGCGGCATCGAAGTCACCGTCCGCCGGGCAACCCCTCCTGCCACGCCACGCTAGCTGAGACACCGCGCCACACCCCGGTGGGACACTTCGCCCCAATCCGGTCGGGGCTGTGGCACCACGATCTGCAATGGCCGGCGCCAACGAATGTGGCATCGCCATTGCTCGTTCGGCTGAGGAAATGGCAACCTAAGGAGAGGACAGCATGAAGCGCATGATCGTCAGCTCGTTTCCCTTGTTCTTGGCAGCGTTGATCGCCGCCTCGCCGGTCGCGGCCAAGACCACGAAGCACGCACCGAAGGTCTCGTGCAAGCAAGTCGAGGCCGCCCTCGCCACAGGCAAATCGCCGGGCGCGGTGGCGAAGGATCTTCACATTAGCAAGTCGCGGGTGACCGCGTGTACGAAGTCGATGGCAAAGGCGGAGCAGCCGCAGCCGTCGACCAAGCCGAAGTAGGACGCTGCGGCGCTCACTGCCAGGGGGTCTGCACGTCGCCTTTGCGGAGCTGGTGGGTGATGACGATCTGCTGCACCTCGCTGGAGCCGTCGTAAACGCGCGCCACGCGCACGTCGCGCCACAGCCGATCGATCATGTACTCGGCGCGAATGTATCCGTTGCCGCCGAAGATCTGCATCGCGTCATCGACGGTGTGCCACGCCCCCTCGGCGGCGAGCAGCTTGGCCGTGGACGATTCGCGGATCGCCGGCTTGCCCGCATCGAGCAGCCAGGCGGAGCGGTAGACAGCGAGGCGTGCGGCCTCGGTGCGGGCGCTCATCTGCGCGAGGCGAAAAGCGATCGACTGGTGCTCGGCCAGTGGTTTGCCGAAGGTGTGGCGCTCTTCGGCGTAGGCGAGCGCCAGCTCCATCGCCTTCTGCGCGGCGCCGATGCAGCGCGCGCCGAGCGTCGTGCGCCCCTCGGCGAGACAGCGCTTCGCATACTCGAATCCCTGCCCCTCTTCGCCGATCAGAGCGTCGGCGGGAATGCGGCAGTCCTCCAGGATGACCTCCGAAATGCGCGAGCCGCGGTGGCCGACGGTATCGAACACCTGTCCGATCTGCAGGCCGGGCGAGTCAGCATCGACGATGAACGCCGTGATGCCCCGATCCGTGCGGGCGAACAGGAAAATGTGGTGCGCTCGCGGCGCATTGGTAATGAAGGTCTTGCGACCGTTCAACACGTAGCTGTCGCCCCTGCGCTCGGCGCGCGTTTGCAGCGCCGCCGCGTCGGAGCCGGCGCCCGGCTCGGTGAGCCCAAAGGCCCCGATCCACTCGCCCGTCGCCATCTTCGGCAGGTAGCGGCGCTTTTGCGCCTCGTTGCCAAAACGCACGATGCCGACGCAGCCGATGCCGGTGTGGACGCTGACGAAGCTCGCCAGTCCCCATGGGCCTCGGCCCAGCATCTCGTGCACCAGGGTCTTCTGCACCACCGACAGCCCCAGGCCACCGTACTCGGGCGGAATGCTGAGGCCGAGCAGTCCCAGCTCGCGCGCGCCGTCGATCAGGTCGGCGGGTAATTCGTCGGTCTGCTCGATCTCGCGCCAGACGGCGTTGGCGCGATCCTCGATGAAATCTTTCACCGACTCCTGCAGGAGTCGGTCGTCGTCGCTGATGCTGAAATCCATCGGCGGTCTCCCTGCGGCTATCGAGCGGTCGAACTCACGTTAGACGCCGCTCCATACCAACCAGCGGCTGCCAATGCCAGATGCGGGGACGGCGAACGGGTGTCGGGAGTCAGGAGACGGGGTTCAGAAGCAGGAGACGGAAGACGAGGAGCGTTTTTGATTCGCCGTGGCTTTTGTGTTTCAAGCAGCATGGGCTACGGAGGCTGCTGATGCCGAGTGAGAAAGCGAAGGAGAACAAGACGCTGACCTCGACCTGTGCGGTTTGCGGCCAGAGTTTCTCGACCGAGCTGCTGCGCGGCATGGTGGTCGGCACGCACCGCGATCGCCGCATCGTTCCCCTGTGCGAACCGTGCCTCGCCAAGGGATGGCCCGCCACCTCGGGCGCGGCCGCTGCCTGAGCACGCGGTCCGGTCAACGCGCCAACCGGGCGTACGCTTCGACGGGCTCAGCATGGGCCGCAAAACTGCTCCGATTCGATTGCGATCCTTGATGCTCCACACTGGTGGAACGCGGGCTATTGCGCTCCCGTCAGCCCAGCGCCCCTCACCCCGGGCCCGTCGAAGGGTCAGCCGTTCATCTACTCTCTGCCTTCTCGCCGCCTCTGCGGTGACCACTTCCTGCGGCCTTGGGTTCACCTCGCTTCGGGAACCGCGCGCAGCTTGATCCGGGCCAGCGCGCCGCCGATCATTCCCGGCGACAACGCGCGGAGCCACACCACTGCCCGAAAACGCCGCGGGATGACGACGGACCTCTCGCCGCGCTCGAGCGCTCGCAGCGTTTCGGCGACAAACTCGTCGCGCTCGATGACCGTGCGCGCCGCGGGCTTGGGAAGGCGCGCCAGCACCTCCGCCGTGATCATCTCGGTACGGACGAGCGCCGGATGTACCACCAAGACGTGAATGCCCAGCGGCTCGAGCTCGTATGCAACGGCCTCGGAGAGCGCGGTCAGGGCAAACTTGGTCGCCGAGTACGCGGCCTCGTCCGGCTGCGGCATGAGGCCGGCCAAGGACGACATGTTGATGATCCAGCCGCGGCGGCGCTCCTGCATGGAGGGGAGCACGCTCTTCATCCAGTACACGGCGCCGAGGTAATTCGCCTGCGTCATGCGCTCGATTTCGTCGACCCCCAGGTCCTTGAAGAGAGCATGCCGGTTGCTCCCCGCGTTGTTGATCAGCACATCGACGCCGCCCCATCGCTCGACGACGGCGCGATAGGCTGCCGCAACCGCGCCACGATCCGCCACGTCGCAGACATGCATGGAAGACTGTCCGCCCGCATCGGCAATGTCCCGCGACAGTTGCTCCAAGCGCTCGCGCCGGCGCGCCACCAAGGCGACGCGCATTCCGCGGCGCGCCAGTTGCCTCGCAAACTCGGCGCCGATCCCGCTCGACGCGCCGGTGATCACCGCCGTCCGTCCCGCGTATTCCGCTAGCCCCGGCATTTGCACCCCCTGTATTACAGACGCTCAGTTTCTCCGCACGACGCGAAGGTTTTCGCATCCGTCATTGCCACCCCAGCCTCGCGCCGTTCCCATCCTCCCCACCTGATGCGGCGCCGCGCCCCCGCTCCTGCGAGGAGAGCACCATCCGGGCCAGGTTCTCTCCTGGCGCTCGTATATTGGGGTGGTGAGCCGTTCTCCACAAAGGCGTGAGCCCACGATGTGTTCGGACCTCACCTAGCGCTCCGCGCGCAGTTGGCGCACCACCTGCGACGCCACCGCCGCCATCGGCCAGCCGCCGTAGTGGGCGACGTGCAGGATCAGCTCGTCGAGCTCCTGATCGCTGAGATCACCGCTCTTCATCGCCGCGCCGAAGTGCAGGCGCAGGGTGAGCTCGTCCCCTAAGCAGATGAGGATGGCCAGCGTCACCAAACGTCGCTCGCGCACTCCGAGGCCCGGACGCGACCACACTTCGCCGAAGAGGTGCTCGATCGTGACGTCCAGGAACGGCTCCCCCGGGACGTCAGGCGGCGTGAACTGCATGACCTCGGCGAACTTGGCGAGACCTCGTCGACGTTTCTCAGCACTCGACATGGATGCTCTCCTTGTGTGTCGTCGGCATTCGAGTTGGCGGAAGCGAGAGAACAGACACCCACAGATGCCGCAGATCACGCAGACGAGGGGTCTTCGGGTCAAGTCTCCGCGTCTCAGCGTCTTTGCGTTGAATTCTTCCCCGCGTGATCCTCATTGCTGCGGCGCCGTTGGAACGAAGTTGGTCGGCGGAATCAGCTCCTGCGCGCCACCGGGCGGCGCCCAGTAGAGCTGAAACAGGCGCCGCGTCGTGTGCGCGGGCTTCGTGCTGTCCCACTGGATCGCGATCGGGTGAAGGCCAGGCCTCAGCGCGCGCCTCGCGCGCGACACCGCGGGATATTCGGGAACGACGCTCGCGACTTCGAACAGTATGGCACCGTCGAGGTGCACCGAATACGGGCCGCTGCCCCGCGCCTCGAATTCGTAGGCCCCTCCGGTATCGATCCGCAGCGCGCCCTGCCACGAAGCCGAAAACGGCATGCGGACCATGGTGAGATTGGGATGCTGAAAACGGTCTTCCACGGCGAAGGCATCGACTTGCGGATCGATGGCGTGCAGCACGGCGCCGGCGTGTGTGTACGTCGCCCGCAGGCCCTCCTCTGTGGATTCCGGCCGCAGGTCCCAGCGCGTGAGCGGCCGTGCCGCGCCGTCCTGCTGAACGGTCATCGACAGCCGCCGCGGTCCATCAACCCGCTCGTCGATCGACAACGGCTGCCAGCCGCGCGGCAACTGGATCTCGCGGCGCACCGTCCGCTCGCCATCTGGCTGCATAAGGACCACCCCCGCAAGCGTTATTCTGCTCGGGACGGTCGTGTGTACCGTCAGCACAACGCGCCGATCGGTCGGCCAGTAGACACCCCCCCTCCACACTACGTGCGTCCCAGGCGCGTCAGCACCCGACTCGGCAGCAAAGGGATCCGCGATCTGCACCAACGACGCCCCACCGTCCCCCGCGTCGCTGGTGCGCGTCAAGCCCGCACGCCTTCGGATCGGCTCCGGATCGAACTCCAAGGCGCGAAACAGGGGCTGGCCGTCCCGCAGCCGGACCTCAGTCAGGCGAAAGTCGGGATAGAGCGAACGGATGTAGTCGACCAGGGTCAATTGCGTCGGCCCCAGGACGATGGCCAGCGGCGTCTCGACGGCTTCATGCAGAGGAAGAAAGTGGGCCGGATCCGGGATGTCGCGCAGCCGCCCCGGGAACTCGAGCAAGAACATTTCCTGGTGGAAGTGGAGAAAGTGCTCGCTGCCGAGGAGCACCGCATTGGTCTCGGTGGGCAACGTCTCGATGTACCGCGCCAGCTCCGAGTTTTCGTCCGCCGGCTCGGCCGCAAAGATCTTGAAGTAGGTCTGCCAGTTGTCCCACGCCGCCCCGGCGAGCAGCACTGCCGCGAGCGCGATGCCGACCGCCTGCTGTGATCGGACCACACCGCCGCTCCTCATCAGCCAGTCGAGCGGTAAGGCCGCCAGGATCGCGAGGACCGGCAAGATGCCGACCATGCGCACGACCGATGGCGGATCGATGGTGAGGATTCCGCCGGCAATCACGGTGACCATCCACCAATAGGCGAGAAACGCCACACGGGGGCGCCGCAACCAGGCCATCGCCATGGCGAGGCCGAGCACAAACAGCGGGGCCGTGACCTCGTTCAACATGCCGCCGCCGCGATAGCCCGTCGCGTAGCCAGCGCCCGGCAACACGCCGAACCCCAGCCACGTGATCCCCGCCTGCCGTGCCAGCACCCGCACGCCGGCCGCCCACCCGCTCGCCTGCCAGGCGCTCATCACCTGGTTCAGAACATTGCGGTTGCGGGCCATGATCGTGAACTGATCCCAGTTGTGGCGAAAGGTGAACACGTCGGTGATGTAAAA
>JBBITY010000184.1:0-6789 GCA_037440565.1 Desulfurellales bacterium | reverse complement strand
ACATGCTCGCCCACACGCCGATTGTGCACACCGATGTCGGGGTGTCCTGCTTCACGGTGTCGACGCTCTATGCGTTGTGGCGGTTCACGCGCACCGGCCGGGCGCGATACGTGGTCCTCTGCGGCGCCGGCCTCGGTCTGACGCTGCTCGCCAAGTATTCGGGCGTGATTACCGCACTGGTCGTGGCGGCGCTGCTCGCCGTGTCGCTGTGGGTGGGTGCGCCGGGGGATGTCGATCCCGAGCGCGCGCGGTCTTGGCGCGACCGCGTGACGCCCCGCCGCGTCCTCGGCATGGCGGCCGCCGGCGTCGTCATCGCTGCGCTCGCCGGGGCGCTCGTCGCTGGCCTCTTCGAGTTCCCGCACGGGCTGGCGAACTACTACCGCGGCTTCACGCGGATCCACGCCGACGCGAACCCGCACTGGGAGGGGTTTCTCTGGGGCGAATATTCGAACCGCGGCTTCTGGTACTACTACCTCCTCGCCCAGCTCTGGAAGACGCCGATCCCAGCCCTTGCCTGTTTCGCCTTGGCGCTCTTTCTTATTCCGGCGGAAGGCAAAGCGACGCGGCTCGACTGGTGGTTCATTTTGCTCCCCATCGGCGCCTTTCACGCCGCTGGGATGTTGAAGCCCGCCAGCATCGGTATCCGGCACGTGCTGCCGGCGTTGCCGTTCATCTACCTCGGCTGTGGGGCGACCGCGCACTGGATCGGCCGGCAGCAGAGAGCCGTCAAGATGTTGTTCGCGCTCCTCTGCCTCTGGTACGCCGCCGGCACGTTGCGCGTCTATCCGGATTTCATCCCGTACTTCAACGAGCTGGCCGGAGGGCCGGATGGCGGGATCTTCTACCTCGACGACTCGAACATCGAGTGGGGCCAAGGCTACTACGCACTCGCGCAGTACCTCGACGAACATCGGCCGGCGCATGTGCGGCTGCTCGCGTTCGAACCGATCCCCCGCCGCCACTACGGCATCCAGGCCGAGCCGATCAAACTCGAGGATGCGGTGTGGCCGCAGCCCGGCATCACCTACCTCGTCGGCGCCAGTTATCTGCAGCGCAGCTCGCTGTTCGACGACTTCCCGGGCGTGCGCTTTCATTGGCTGGAACGCTATCGACCGGTCGCGAAGATCGGCTGGTCGATTTTCGCGTACCGGTTCTCCACCGACCCCGTCGATCAGCGCAATCCGGAAGTGTTCTATGTACCCATCGAGCAGTGGTACGGGGACGCCGTGTCCTCGCTGCTGGCCATGCTGGCGCGCCACCCGAAGTTCGATTACGCGCGCGGCGTCTTGGCCCAGGTCTATGCCGCGCGCGCGCGATGGCTCGAAGGACAGGGGCAGGCGGAGGCAGCGCTACTCGATTACCTCGACGCCGTCGCGACCGCCCCGGATCCCACGCCGTACCGGCCGGCGGTCCGCAGCGCGATCGGCCGGCTGGGGTCAGCGGTCAGCACCGACGGCGCTCCTCCCGCCGTGGCCTTTCGCCAGGCGGCCTTGCTGTGCAACGAAAAGCAGTATGCACAGTGCGCCCTGTGGCTGCTGCGCACTCTGAAACACGACCAGCGGCACCTCCTCGCGCACCTGAATCTCGGCAGCGTCTACATGCGGCTCGGCTTTCCGGGCTTGGCGCGGCGGGAATGGGAGCGCTGCGTGCGCATCGATCCCGAGCATGCGGGGTGCCGGCAGAACCTGGCGGCGCTCCAGTCGCGCGGCCGGCAAGCGCAGCCGCAGCCAGCGTCAACGCCCGCAGCCGAGGCGGGGGAGCCGTGAGCGGCGCGCGTCGCGTGGCGGTGCTGATCATGGTCGCCGCCGTGGCTGCGTTCTTCCGGCTCCACCAGCTCGACGCGATTCCGCCCGGCTTGTTCATTGACGAAGCGCAGGACGGAATCGACGGCGCAGCAATCGCGCGCGGCGAGCGATTTCCTCTCATGGTCGAGGTCGGGGACAACGTGAAAGCGCGCACCCGTGAGCCGATCTTCTTCTACCTGATGGCGGCGGTGTTCAGGCTCTTCGGCCCGACCGTCGAATCGCTGCGCCTGACCTCGGCACTGATCGGCATTGCCACGGTCGCCTTGTTCGTTCTCGCCTGCGAGCAGTGGTTCGGACTGCAGACGGCCTGCCTCGCCGGTCTCCTGTTGGCCGTGTGTCGCTGGCACGTCACCTTCAGCCGCATCGGCCTCCGCGCCATCCTCGCGCCGCTGTGGATCGTGCTCACGGTGCTGGCGGTGCGGGCGCTCGTCCGCCGCCGCTCGCGGCCGGCTGCGGCGCTCTGCGGCGCGACCGTCGCACTGGGCGGGTACACCTACCAAGCGTACTGGATTGTCCCGCTGCCGCTCATGCTGTTGGGGCTCGTGCAGGTGTGGCGCGTGCCCCGGCGCGCGCTCCGCGCGGCCGCGCGGCTGGCGCCGATGGCGCTGGGAGCGTTCTTGCTCGTTGGTGCCCCGCTCATTCGCTACGCGCTCGCCAGGCCCGATTACTACTTTGCTCGGGCATTCGAGGTCGCGCAGTCGGTCGGCCCCGCGCGCAGCCGTGCCGCCGAGCTGCGCGACAACCTGCAGAAGGTGCTGTTCATGCTCCACTTCCGCAGCCAGAGCCCGGCGCAGTTCGGCTTTCCGGGGCGCCCGCTGCTCGACCCGTTGACGGGCGTGGCCTTCGCGATCGGCGCGTTTGCCTTGCTGAAGACACTCCGGAGCGATCCCATCCCGAAGCTGGGCGTGTTGCTGTTCTGGGTCTGTCCGTTGTTGCCGGCAACGGCGGGAGACATGCCACAGGCGGTGATGCGGGCCCTCGGCGCGGCGCCGGCGGTGTGCCTGATCGCGGCGGTCGGTCTCCAGTCCGTAGCTTCTGCAGTGGAGAGCGCGGGCGATCGAGCGGGGTCTGGCCGCGCAGAGCCCACCCCCCTTGATCTCCCCCCTTGGCAAGGGGGGAGGCAGTGGCCGCGCCGCTGCGCCGCCGCTGTTGCTGCGTTGGCAATCGCGGCCGCGACCGGCTGGAACTACCACGCGTACTTCCGTGAGTGGGCAGGGCGCGCCGATGTCGACGAAGCGTACATGGCCGACGTGCGGCGCTTCTTCGACTTCTTCGCTCCGCTGGCCGAGGCCAATGACGTGTACGTGTCGCCCTACGTCTACTATTCGCCCAACGTGCGCTTCTTGAACCTCGCACGGCAAGCACCCTTGCGCCTGCTCGCCGAGTTCGCGGCGCTCGTCGCCTCTGAAGACGACGTGCGAGACCGGGTGTACATCAGCGAATCGCCGGGGTTGAACGCGCTCATCGAGGAGCTGTACCCGGAGCGCGAGATCGTGGCCCGCTACAAGGTGTACGGGCGGCACGGGGGCCGCGTTTACCGGGTGGCCCGCAGCCAGTTGCGGGTGTCGTTGCCGCCGGCGCGGCGCGCCGAGGTTGCGTACTGGATACACAAGATGCTGGCGGATTTCCGCGCCCAGGTCCGGCGCTGGTAGGGGCCGAGCGGAGCGCCCATGCCCGTGCGACTCCTTGCCCCGGTGCTGTTGGTCACCGCCCTCGGCGCGTTCTTCCGCCTGCACCGGCTCGACGCGATTCCGCCCGGCTTGTTCGGCGATGAAGCGGCCGACGGGTTGCAAGCCGCGGCCATCCTGCATGGCGAGCAACTGCCGATCTACATCGAGGAGCCCACCAAGTGGGGCAGCCGTGAGCCGATGTACCACTACCTCATGGCGGGTGTGTTCGCGGTGTTCGGCGTTAGTGCGAGAACGATCCGACTCACGTCGGCACTGATCGGCATTGCCACGGTGCCGCTCGTCTACGTCGTCTGCCGGCCGGTGTGGGGGTCACGGGTAGCGTTGGTGGCCGGGGCGCTCCTGGCCGTGATGCGCTGGCACGTCGGCGTGAGCCGCATTGGCCTCCGCGCCGTGCTGACGCCGTTCTGGGTCGTCGTGACGCTGCTTGCGTTCCGGGCGCTGCTGCGGCACCGGACGCGCCGCGCGGCGGTCGCGCTGGGGGTCGCGCTCGGGCTGGGCTTCTACACGTATCCGGCGTACTGGGTCGTGCCGCCGGCACTTTTGATCGTGCTGGCCGCTGCAGTGCGGGGGCGGGGGCTTGACGGCGTCCGTGCCGCCTTGCCGCTCGCCGCGCTGGCGCTGGGCGCCGCGCTGGTCGTCGCTGCGCCCTTGATCCGCTACGCGATCGCCAAGCCCGAGTACTTCTTCGCACGCGCCGCGCGCACCGCGAGGGTGAACAGCGCGGTCACCGCCGAGGGCGGGTCGCTGCGCGACAACGTCCAGAAGGTGCTGCTGATGTTGCACCTGCGAGGAGACGCGAACGCCCGGCACAACTTCCCCAACCAGCCCATGTTGGATCCGATCACCGGCGGCCTGTTTTTCCTCGGGCTGGCCCGATTGGCGCGCGGCCGTGAGCGCCGGGGCGAATCGGGCGAAGAGACCGGCGCTGCCCGGGTGGGCGCGCTCGCCTTTTGGCTCCTCCCGCTGGTGCCCTCGGCCCTTTCCGACTCCGCGCCGCACGCCCTGCGCGCCGCCGCCGCGATTCCCGCCGTGTGTCTGATCAGCGCCTTGGGCCTGGAGTGGTTGGTGTGCCTCACTGGGTCACGGCGCGCCCTCGCCGTGGGCCTGGTCACGGCGGCGCTCGTCGCCGTCAGCGCCTTCAACTATCAGGCCTACTTCCGCCAGTGGGCGAGCAGCCCGGCCGTTGCGGCGGCCTTCAATGCCGACACGCTGCGCTTTTTCGATTACTGCGCGGGCCTGGCCGGTACAAACGACCTGTACGTTTCGCCCCGCATATCCGGCGCGCCGCAGATTCGCTTTCTCAACCTCACTCGACGCGAGGCGTGGCACGGCATCGACGAAGGCGCCCTCGTCGCAAGCGGCGGGGCGGCGCGCGACCGCGTCTATGTCAGCGAGGTGCCGGCGCTCAACGCGCTGATCGAAGAGCTCTATCCGCATGCCGCGCTCGTGGGAAAGTACACCTGGGAAGGCCACCGCACGGGGCGGATTTACCGCGTCCCAGCGGCGGAGCTGAGAACATCGCTCGATGACCGCCAGCGCGCGCGGCTCCGGCTGCTGCTCGAGGAGGTGGCGCACGATCCGTCCGACGCCTCGCCCGACCACTCGCCCCCCTTGCCGCGGAACAGCCGCTTCGAAACGCCTCCGGGCCGCGGCGACTCCTCAGAGCTTGTGAAAAGATCCCGCGGGGTGGAGCGAAGCTCCGCCTCTCGAGAATGGTGCCGGCACGACGCCGCTCCGCTCTCGAAGGCGGGAGCACTGCGCGCGCCCTTCCGTCGGTGTTACGACCTGTCCGCGCCGGGATTTCTTCACGAGCTCTCAGTGCGAGCGGTTGCACCGTGATGTCATCGCACCGTGACCGTTACGTGTTCCTCGGCCTCTGGCTCCTGTACGGCATCCTCATCGACTCCGGGGACCTCACCGCGTTCAATCTCCAGCAGCTCGGTGTCGAGGCCATCGTTGAGCGGGGGGCGTTCTTCGTCGAAGGCTCACCGACGCCGCAGTTGCAGCCGGGCGGCGACGTCTTCGAGTACAATGGCCATCTCTACGCTGCCAAACAGCCCGGCCAGTTCATGGCCGGGGCGGTCGTCTATTTCCTCCTGCACCGGCTCGGCATTTCTTACTTCGAGGACTTCCTCCTGGCCGCGGCGCTGGTGACCTTCTTCACCGCATCGCTGGCGACGGCGGCTGCCGGCCTGTGCGTGCACCGCCTCGCGCGCTCCTGGGCTGCGCCGGGGGCTTCCGCCTGGTGGACGTGGCTGGCCACCCTGTCGTTCGCGGTGGGAAGCACCGCGCTGCCGTACTCGGGGGTGGAGCACCACGACGCTTTGGCAACGGCGGAGGTCGCGATCGCCTTCTATCTGGTGGTGAAACTCCGACAGTCGGGAGACCTGAGCCCCCCCTTTGGAAAAGGGCAGCGCGGGGCAAAAGGGGAAACCCGCCGACAGGTCGGGCTCGCCACCGCCGCTGGCTTTCTGCTCGGCTGGACAATCACCACCTCCATGCTGCCGTTCTTCATGGTGGTCGTCGTGGCGCTCTATTTCCTTTCCCTGCGCGTGTGGCGACTCGTGCCGTGGCTCGCGTTCGGCGGCGCACTCGGGTTGGCGCCCCTCTTCTTCTACAACGCCGTCAACTTTGGGCACCCGTTTCTGGTTCCGAACGTCGCCGGCAGGTACCGCGACACGTTTTTCTTCCTCGATTGGCACAACTTCACGGGCAAGGTGCGCTTCTACGCCGGGATGATTTTTCTTTACGTGCCGATTTTCTGGTGCGGGATGGGTGGTCTGGCCTTCTTCCCGGTGCGGTTGCACCACGTTCAGATCGCGCTCATCGCGTTGGTGGCGGCTCTGGTGGGATACGTGCTCAACATCGAAACGCTGGCCGGGTGCCAGTACGGCCCCCGCTATCTCTTGCCGGCGATGCCCTACGCGGCATTGGGGATCGTCGGCCTCAGCCATCTTTCCGGCCGTTCGATGCGCATGGCCGCCGCGCTTGTCGTCGGTGCCGTGCTGAGCTGCTCGGCAATCATCAACCTGGTCGGTGCGCTGTACGGCACCATGTACTGCGACCTGCGGCGATACGCGTTCCTGCACTACCTCGACGCGATCCGACACGGCGTGTTCCGCACGTTCCCGCTCGCCTTGTGGCTGGCCGTGCCGCTGGCGCTGGGGATGGTGGCGGCAGCTCTGGAGTGGTGTCAGCGCGGAAAGGAAGAGCGCTGGGGCTTCTCCCCTCTGAGTCAGGGGGGCCAGTGGGTGTTCCGCGCACGCGCGATCCTGTTCACCCTGGCCCTCTAC
>JBBITY010000183.1:0-6803 GCA_037440565.1 Desulfurellales bacterium | reverse complement strand
CCGCAAAATCAGGCCTCAGCCCACCAGGAGCCGGTTAATTTGGACAGCAGTGATTCGTCATCAACTGTCTGCTGCGGGCATGACAAGGGGGTGCTGTTGCCTTTGGGTTGCGGGCGTCAGCCCGCGATGTGAGTTTGTGAAGAAATCTCTCGGGGTGGAGCAGTGCTCCACCCCGAGAGAACGGTGCTGGTGCACCGTCGCTTCAGTCTTGAGGGCGGGAGGACTGCTCCCGCCCTTCTGCCGGTGTTACAGCCTGTCCCTGATTCTGAACCGGAGCAGGTCACCACATTTCCCTTGGCGCAGCCGGTGCGGGATGGTACGGGTGGCGCATCCCCCTCTCGCGAGGTCGAACGTATGCATCGCGCTCTCGGTCTGATCGTCAGTCTTACCCTCCTGGCGGCATGCGGTGGTGGAGGCGACGGCGGAGCGGCCAGCCAGCCGGATGTGTTCTATGTGCGTGCCAGTACGGGTGACGACCTCAACGACGGCCTGTCGCCGGCCACGGCGTTTCGCACCATTGGCGCGGCGCTGGCGCGCTTGACCGACGGCGATACCGTCATCGTCGGCCCCGGCACGTACCGCGAGCACATCATCGACCCGCGCGGCGGGACCTCGGTGCAGCCGGTCACCTTTCGCGCCGATCCCACCGGTGAACTCACGGGCGATGATCCGGATCCCGTCGTGATCGACGGGGAGGGGAAACCTGTCACCATCGGCACCAGCAACGTGGAGCCCGTCATCCGTCTCACGCGCGCGAGCTTTGTCATCATCGACGGCTTCGTCGTCACCGGAGCCGCGGGCACCGCCGGCATCGAGATTCGCAGCAGCTCGAGCAACGTCACGGTGCGCCACTGCCAGGTCGTCAGCAACCGCACCGGCGGCCCCGATGGCATCGCCGTGCGCGATTCGGACGACGTGCTGCTGTTCAACAATCTGATCTTCAACAACACGGGGCGCGGGATCGCCGTGGTGGGCAGGGGCAAAGGCTCCCAGCGCGCCCTCCTCATCAACAACACGATTGTCAAGAACCGCAGCCGCGGCATTCAGATCGGCACCCAAGAGGTGAACGCACCGGCCTCGAAAGACGCGTTCCTGCGCAACAACATCGTGCAACGCAACGAAACCGGGAACATCGACATCGCCACCGGGCCGCCCAGCTCGCTCGACGGTTTCGATTCGGGCTTCAATCTGGTCTTTCCGCTTTCCGACCCCTTCGGGTATCGGCCATCCAACCTCCCCCAGGCGACCGACATCAAAACAGACGCGCTCTTCGTTGACGAGCGGAACGGGGACCTTCGGCTCTCGCGCAACAGCCCGGCCGTGGATGCTGGCGTCGAGGAGAACTTGCCGGGCGGCCCACAGGCGGGCTTCGGCAGCTTGCGCCAGCGCACGACCCAATCCGATGGGACCCCAGACACCGGGCGGATCGATCTCGGGTACCACGAGCTGCCAGGCACCGGGTGAGAGCCTGCGAGAAGATCCCTGTGAGAAGATCCCTCGGAGTGGAGCAAGGCTCCCCCCTCAAGACTGGTGCCTGCCCAACGCGGCGCCAGTAGCGCGAGCACTGCTCCCGCCCTCCCGCTGGTGTGATGGCCTGTCCCCCGCGGGGATGCTTGCACAAGCTCCGGGGATTCGACGGGCGCGGCGGCCCCTGCGCCGTTACGCCGCCCGATAGTAGGTGAGCCCCTCGCGTTCCTCGCGTTCGACCCGGTGTTGGTGGCGCAGGTATTCGAGGTGGGCGAGCGTCTCGAACATCGCCGGAAACTGATAGGACACGGGGCTGTCGAGGTCGAAGGCGAAGACGAGCCGCGCGGTGTCGTAGGCCGTGCGCGGCTGGCGGCGCACCGCATCCCGGATTTCCTGCAAGCGCGACTCGTGGTGGTGGATGATCTGATTGGCGCGGTGCCGATGATCGGCAAAGACGGCGCCGTGAGCGGGCAGCACGAGGTCGACCTCCAGGTGCTGGATCTTGCGCTGCGAATCGAGGAAGTCGGCGAGCGGGTTGGGCACGGAGCCCGGAGTCATGCCGACGTGCGGCGTGATCTTCGGCAACAGGTGGTCGCCGGCGATCATCACGCGCTGCCGGCGCAGGTACATCACGCAGTGGCCGGGGGCGTGCCCGGGGGTCCAGATCACCTCGATCTCGATGTCCCCGACCCGGATGATATCGCCGTCGTCGATGAACACATCGGGCGCCGCGGTGGCGTACAGGCCGGCAAAGAACTCGTGCGGGCGAGGCGTGTTGACGAAACGCTGCAGCGGAACGCCGTGGGTATGAAAGAACACCACCACTTCCTCCAGCGGCGTGGCGGGCCGGAGGAACGTCTGTGAGCGCTCGTATTCCGCGCGGTGGAGGTACAAGGTCGCGCCGGTCAACTCCTTGTATGTCTTGGACGCCCCGAAGTGATCGGGGTGATGGTGCGTGCACAGGATGTGCGTGAGCCGCTCCAGCCGGCAGCCGACGCTGGCTGCGGCCGATTGGAACGCCGCAATGCTGTCCGCGCCGTTCATGCCGGTGTCGACGAGCACCCACTCATCCCCACTGTGGATGAGGTACACATTGACGATCGTGGGTTTCATCGGCAGCGGCAGGTGCACGAGAAAAATCCCCGGCACCACCTCGCGAACCTTGGCGTCCATCACCGTCCGCCCCCGTCCCGCCGCCTCATTCGTGCAGCCGGTCTTGGACGGTGAACGTGAGCCTGACGCGCACGCGCCAACTGGCCACGCTGCCGTTCTCGATGTTCGCGCTGATCTCCTGGAGTTCGGCGTGCCGAATACCCTCGATCGTCACCGCGGCGCGTCCCACCGCCAGGTTGACGGCGTCTTCGATGCTGTTCGCAGACGTGCCGGTGAGCGTGATGGTTTTTTCAACCATGGAACGGTCCTCCTCTGGTGTCGGAGCGCGACACTGCCGCGCACGCTATGGGAGCGGCCGCGGACAGTCAATCAGGGGATGGCGGCCACTGCGCAATGCGCCGCAAACCCCGCACCCGGCGCACATACACGTAAACCCATGCCGCGGTTGTGCCGCCGCGGGCGAGGCGCACCCGGCACCGCGTTCGCGCGAACAACCCTCCGGTTCCCGCCACGTCTTCGTACACGTCGATGCGAGCCAGCGCCGCGGCCGGCTCGGCGAACTCGATCAGCCGCCCGGGCACCCGCCGCCGCGGATCGGCGCACAGACGCAGAGCGGGAAACTCGCCCGCATCATAGAGGATTCCCGCCACCGTTGCCGGACCGGCATCGCGCCACGCCGTGACCCCACCGAGCACCGCATCCAACCGCGCGGCATCGAGCAACGTCCCGTAGACAAAGAGACAATCCTTCGACCGCTCGGCGCCAATCGTCCTCGCACCGCTCATCGCGGAAAAGGTTTCGCCCATTCCATCCTCCCCGCCCCATGCGGGGCTGGCGCCCCCGCACCCCGCCGAGGGGAAAACCATCCGACCCGGTTTTTTCCTCGCGCTCCCCGTTCCAGGCCGCACTCGGCCGGAATCCGTTGCGGCGGCACAGCCCGGCCGCAACGTGCGGGTGTAAGTGTGGAAGGATCGTGCTTGCTCGCGCGCGACACCTGCCCGACGGCACCGCTGGCCTCGTCCAGGTTCACTCCGGCAAACACTGTCGCTGGCGTCTGCGCGGCGGCGCGGGCGCCGGCCTTCGTAAGGTCGCAACCCTCCATCTTGATGTCCTCGATCCACCCACTGCCGCTCGCCTCGAAGCACCGCACCAGGCCAGATGTCCGCGTGGGCGCGCGCCCGTTTCGAGCGCGACACCGCTCATCTCGCTCGCGCCCGCGGCTGAGGGTGTCGGCCGGCCAACCAGGCACGAACCCATGAGCCGGCGCAGCGCTGATCTTCATCGAGATTCCCGCCTCCAGGCGCTACGATCCGAGCACCCGCTGGGTTGCGGGCGCGGGCCCGGGACAGGGTGCATCTCGAGTTCGGGTCAGTAGCCCATCAGGCTGAGAAAATCTTCGAGGCGGTCGAAACGGAGGAAGACGTTGCGCCGCTTTTCCTCGCCGATGGTAGACGTCGGGCGACCGGCGTAATCGTGGCCGGGATAGAGCACGGTATCGTCAGGCAGGGCGCGCAGCTTGTTCACCAAGCTGTCGTACATCTGTGCCGGGTCGCTGCCCGGCAGGTCGACCCGGCCGCAAGAGCCGATGAACAGCGTGTCCCCGGAGACCAAGTTGTTGCCGATCAGAAAGCACTGCGAACCGGGGGTGTGTCCGGGTGTGTGCAAGAGCCGGATGCGCTGGGCGCCGACGATCACCTCGTCGCCGCTCTCGTTCAGGACCAGGTCGGAGCGCGACAGGCCGCACACGCGGGGCACATAGTCCGCCTCGCTCTTGTGGATATGCACCTTGATCTTCTGGTTGCGCTCGAGCAGCTCCACGGCGCCCTGGATGTGGTGGCCCATCAGGTCCCCGCCGAGGTGATCAGGATGGAAGTGCGTGACCAGCGCAGCGGCCAGCACCATGTCGTCGGCGGCGAGGATCGACAGAATGCGGTCGATGTCCCAGGCGGGATCGACGACCACGGCACGCCGTTCGGTGCGATCGCCGATCAGATAGACGAAGTTCTGCATCGGCCCGAGCTGCAGTTGCTTGAGGTAGATGTCGCTCATCGAGTCACGTCCTTTTCTTGGTCTTGGTCCCAGCCGGTCGCGGTCGATTGCGCCGCCCGCGCTCCCACAGGGATTCGCGCTCACCGCGCTGCGCGCCGATCCAACGCGCGAGCACGAAGAGCACATCGCTCAGCCGGTTCATGTAAGGCAGCACGGACTCGCCGATCGCCTCCTCGCGGCTCAAGCGCAGGATGTCGCGCTCGGCGCGCCGGCACACCGTGCGCGCCAGGTGCAGGGAGGCGCTCACGCGCCCCCCGCCCGGCAGGACGAACGACTGGAGCGGTCGCAAATCCTTCTGACATTCGTCGATCAGCCGCTCGAGGGCACGGACGTCGTCGTCGCCGACCCGAAACATTCCCTCGTATGCGGCGTTGGCTGGCGTGGCCAGCTCGCTGCCGAGGTCGAACAGCTCGTTTTGCAGACGCCGGAGAATACCTTCGAGCCGCTCCCGCGCGGGGCCCGGCGGTTCCTCGGCGTTGAACACCCGTGCGAGTCCGATAACCGAGTTGAGCTCGTCGATCGCGCCGTAGGACTCGACGCGCGGCGAATCCTTTGGCACGCGGGCGCCGCCGACCAGGCGAGTCATGCCCTTGTCGCCGGTGCGCGTATAGACGCGGGTGATGCGAATCGCCATGCGGCGCCGGTCTCAGCGCGCCCTGGGCGGTACGGCGCGCGCCTTCAGCGCCGCGTAGCTGTTGGCCTCCGTGCGCTCCGTCGAGACCGGTAAGCCCGCGGCCGCCCAGCCCGGTGTGACGGTGCGCCCCGTGCTGTCATGCACGCCGCCAAAGCCCGCCTGCATGTTGCTCACATCGGCATACCCGGCCTCGACGAGCATCTCCGCCGCCCGTTGCGACCGCATGCCGGACTGACAGCCCAGAATCAGGGGCCGGTCCTTCGGAAAATGTGCTTCGACGACGGCGATGAAGTCCGGATTGAGCTGCATGCGCCCAGTGACCGGATCCGGCAGTGCGACCGGGATATTCACCGCCGCGGCCGGATGGCCGGCGCTGAACTCCTGCTCGGTCCGCACGTCGATGTACGGACAGCCGGATGCCATCAACCGGTGCGCCTCCTCCGGCGCGATCTGCTTGATCGCCATGTGCACCCTTACCATGCCAGATAACCCGAATACGGCTGGCACTCTAGCAACCGGCCGGCGGCCGGAAAAGCCAGCCGCGGCTCGTGAGGGGAACGGCGAGCGGGAAGTCGCTACTCCCGTCGCCCGTCGCCCGTCTCCCGGCTCGGCACCGCCGGCGCCTGATCCGGTTCGTCAAACGGCGGCGCGAAGATCACCAGCGCCGCCGCGGGGTCAGCGCTCTCGTTCACGAAGTAGTGCGGCGTGCCCTTCGGAACGATGGCGGCATCCCCCGGCCGCATGGCCACCGGTTGGTTGTTCAACCACAGCGTGCCGATCCCGTGCAGCACGAGCACGGCAAGGTCGCAGCGCGTGTGGACGTGCGGTTGCTCGCGGTCGCGAATGCGCACGAGATGCGCGCTCATCGCCTCGCTGCGCTGCAGCGGCGTGACGCGGATGTTCTCCGCCACCCCCAGGGGGGAGTCCTCGATCAGCGCCTCGAACTCTATCGCCCGCGGGGGGTCGGGCACGGCCAGCCGCGCCGGCACGCTGCAACCGCTGACGGCCAAACCGCTGGCTATCCCCAGAGCAGCGAATCGGTTCATGCCGCCCCCATAGCCCGAACGGCCGGCCCGGGATAGGGGTCGGGTGGAGCGCCCTGGGCGCTGCCTTGGGCTCGTGAATGCCACCCCTCGGGGTGGAGCATCGGCCTTGTCGCGCTGAAAACCGGCGCGCGCGGAGGCGACATCTGGCCTGGTGCGGTGGTTCGAGAGGAGCGGCAGTGGGTCGAAAACATCAAGATGGAGGGTCGCAACCTTTCGAAGGCCGGCGCACGCGCCGTCGCGCAGACGCCAGCGCCGGTGTTCGCCGGAATGAACCCGTACGAGGCCGCCGGTGCCGTCGGGCGAGCAGCGCGCGCGGGTACGGCTGCTCCTTCGGCACTGCAGTGGCGCGTGGTGGCCGGCCTGTGCCGCCGCGACAGAGCCCGGCCGAGTGCCGGCCTGGAAAGAGGAGGTCGAGGGGAAAACCAGGCCGGATGGTTTGCCCCTCGGCGGGGCGCAGGGGCGCCAGCCCCGCCTCCGATCGAATTCCATTTCAT
>JBBITY010000182.1:0-6894 GCA_037440565.1 Desulfurellales bacterium | reverse complement strand
GGTGCTCTCACCCTGAAGACCTGAGCTACGATGTGCCGGCCGCGTGCCTTCGCAGTGGAGCATCGCTCCACCGCGAAGGATTTTTTCACGAGGCGTGAGATGCAGCAGCGCATCGTCGCTATGTGACAAGAACAGGGCGGGGGGTCAAGGTGGTGCGCTCCGGCGCGGCTTTCGGTATGCTGCGGCTGTGGATCGGCAGCGGTTTCGCGCCTTGGTCGCTGAGGCGTTGGACGAGATTCCGGAGCCGTTCGCGAGCCGGCTCTGCAACGTCGAGGTCATCGTCGAGGACGAGCCCTCGCTCGAGCAGTTGCGCGACCTCGGCCTGGATCCGCAGCACGACACGTTGTTCGGGCTCTATGAAGGAGTGCCACTCAGCGAGCGCGGCCACGCTGACCCAATGGCGCTGCCGGATCGGATTACGATTTTCTACCGCCCCCTGATCGAGACGTTTCACACCCCGCGCGCCGTGCGTCGCCAGATCCGCCGGACAATCATCCACGAGATCGCCCACTTCTTCGGACTCGACGACGACGAGGTGCGCCGGGAGGGGTATTAGACTGAGCGTTTGTAGTACGGAGAGCGCAGAGGCCAAGGATCTCAGCGCTGTTGGGCCGGGGCGAAGAACATCGTTCGGATGGAATTGGCGATCACAGACGGGCTGCCGAGCCACGAGGAGGCGCTGAGTTTCGGCGACGTGTCAGTGCGCATGCTGTGCGCGAGCGGGTTGGAGACGCGCATCGACGCAGCCGCACTGCTCAGCGCCGAGGACGCGCCGGAGCCTCCCTATTGGATGCACCTCTGGCCCGGTGCGACGGCACTGGCGCGGAAAATGGCCAGGGCAGGGGAGGTCGGGCCGGGGGTTCGCATCCTCGAGCTCGGTTGCGGGCTGGGATTACCGGCCCTCGTTGCCGCCACACGCGGCGCACGGGTGGTAGCGGCCGACCGGATGTTCGAGCCCCTCGCGTTTGTGCGCCGAAGCGCCCGACTCAACGCGCGGTCCGTTGATCTCCTGCAGATGGATTGGAGGGAGCCGGCGCTTGGCGGCGCGTTCGACCTCTGCGCGGGCGCCGACATCGCCTATGATCGGGCAACAGAAGATGCGCTCATTCGCGCAGCAAGGACGTGCTTGCGCTCCGGCGGCAAGGCATGGTTGGCCGATTCGGTGAACACGCACCGGCGAACGCTCCCGGACGGACTGGAAGCCGCGGGCTTTGCGGTGCGAATCGACCACGTTCGCGAAACCGACGAGGGCCGGCCCGTTTGGGTCCGCATCATCGAAGCCGAGCGGCGCGTATGAGCTTTGTCGTCTTCGACATCGAGACGCGCGTGGACAAAGCGTTACTGCGTACCACGCAATTCCGCGGTGAGGAGGTGAGTGACCAAGAAGCCTACGACCGCCTGCGAGCTGAGCTGCGCGGACAGTCGGAGGGGCGCCGCGAGTTCGTTCCGCTTTCCTACCACGTGCCGATTTCGATTGCCCTCGGCACGGCGGGGGCGGACTACGTCCTGCGGGAGGTCGAGGTGTTGAAGGCTGATGAGCTGGGCGAAACGGGCGTGGTGCGGCGGTTCTGGGAACGCCTGGAGTCTTTCGAAGGCACGCTGGTATCATTCAACGGGCGGAACTTCGATCTGCCGGTGCTCGAGTTGCAAGCGCTGCGGCACGGCTGCGTGGCGGCGCGCTATTTCAACGAACGCAATGGCCTGCGCGCGCGCGCCGGCCGGCATTACGACCTGTACGATTTTTTGACCAACAGCGGTGCCGTCCGCCTGCGGGGGGGCTTCGATCTGCTCGCCCAACTCGTCGGCCTGCCGGGAAAAGGGGATGTGGCCGGCGCGGATGTCCAGGGCCTGTGGGAAGCCGGGCGCTGGCACGAAATTCACCGCTACTGCGTTCGCGACGTCATCCAGACCTACTTCCTCTTGTTGCGCGTCGAACACCTGCGCGGCCGCCTGTCGGGCGAGCGCTTGCATGAGGTGGAAGCGGCGACGCAAGCCTTCCGGGAGCAGCTCGCGGCCACGAGTCGCTGACGCGGTGAAGCGGCGCCGTTGACCTCGAGTGCCGGGGCTGACCGGGTTGTCGGTTTTTACTGCGGCCGCTATCAGTGGTGGGCATGCGCGGGCAACAAGCGTTTCATCTGGTCGCCGACTTTGAGCCGCAGGGCGATCAACCGAAAGCGATCGCCCAACTGGTCGAAGGGCTCCGCGCGGCGCGGCGGCATCAGGTTCTGCTGGGCGTGACAGGCTCCGGCAAGACCTTCACGATGGCCAACGTCATCGCCGCGGCGAACAAACCGACGCTGGTCATCGCGCCCAACAAGACGCTGGCAGCGCAGTTGTATCACGAGTTCAAGACGCTCTTTCCCGAGAATGCGGTGAGGTACTTCGTGAGTTACTACGACTACTACCAGCCCGAGGCATACATCCCGAGCACCGACACGTACATCGAGAAGGACGCCTCGATCAACGACGAGATCGACAAGATGCGCCACTCGGCGACCAAGGCGCTGCTGGAACGCAACGACGTGATCGTCGTCGCCAGCGTGTCGTGCATCTACGGTTTGGGCTCGCCGGAGGCCTATTTCGACCTCCTGGTTTTTTTGGAGCGCGGCGGGCGGGTCGATCGCGAGCAGCTCCTCCGCAAGCTCGTGGACATCCAGTACGAGCGGAACGATTACGACTTCCACCGCGGGACGTTTCGCGTCCGCGGGGACGTCGTGGAGATTTTCCCGGCCTATGAAGAGGCCCGCGCGGTGCGCGTGGAGCTGTTCGGCGACGAGGTCGAGCAGCTCCGCGAGATCGATCCCCTGAAGGGGCAGACTCTGCGCACGTTGGACAAGGTGGCAATCTACCCCGCTAGCCACTACGTGACCAAACCCGATCAGCTCAAGCGCGCGATCGCCGCCATCCGCGATGAGCTGCGCGAGCGCCTGCAGGAGCTGCGGGCGGCCAGCAAGCTGCTCGAAGCGCAGCGGCTCGAGCAGCGAACCCTTTACGACCTCGAATTGCTCGAAGAGATGGGGTTTTGCCCGGGTATCGAGAATTACTCGCGCCACTTGACGGGTCGCGCCCCCGGCGAGCCGCCGCCGACTCTACTGAACTACTTTCCAGACGATTACCTGATGTTCATCGACGAGAGCCACGTCACCGTGCCCCAGATCGGCGGGATGTACCGCGGCGACCGGTCGCGCAAGGAAACACTGGTAGAGTATGGCTTTCGCCTGCCATCGGCCCTCGACAATCGCCCGCTGAGCTTTCGCGAGTTCGAGGACCTGATCCACCAGGTGATCTACGTGTCCGCCACGCCCGGCGATTACGAGCTCGAGGCGGCGGGCGGCCGCGTGGTGGAGCAGCTCATTCGGCCGACCGGGCTGACCGATCCCGAAGTACTGATCCGTCCGGCGCGTGAGCAGGTCGATGACCTGCTCGACGAGATTCGGACGCGTGTTGCCAGCAACGAACGCGTGCTGGTGACCACCTTGACGAAGAAGATGGCCGAGGACCTCACCGACTACTACCAGGAACTGGGCGTGAAGGTGCGCTACCTGCACTCCGACATCGAAACCATTGAGCGCGTCGAGATCATCCGGGACCTGCGGCGGGGTGCGTTTGACGTGCTGGTGGGGATCAATCTGCTGCGGGAAGGATTGGACCTCCCGGAAGTCTCGCTGGTGGCGATTCTCGATGCGGACAAAGAGGGATACCTGCGCTCCGAGCGCTCCCTGATCCAGACCATCGGCCGGGCGGCACGCAACGTCAAGGGAACGGTGATCCTCTACGCCGATCAGATGACCCAGTCCATGCGCCGCGCTGTCGACGAGACGCAGCGCCGGCGCGCCGTCCAGCGCGCTTTCAACGCCGAGCACGGCATCACACCGCAGACGATTCGGAAGGCGATTGCGGCGCCGCTGATCGAGGTAGTGGAAGCCGACTACGTCGATCTGGTGGCGGTCGCCGAGGCACCGGCCGAGTACATTCCCGTGTCGGAAATTCCGAAACGCGTCGCCGCCCTGCGGAGGGAGATGCGCGAGGCGGCCGCCGCGCTCGAATTCGAGCGCGCGGCGGAGCTGCGCGACGAAATCCAGCGTCTGGAAGAGCGGGAGCTGGCGCTGCGGGAGGCGCCGGCCGGACCCTGAGCGCTCGTGGAGAATCCCTCGCGGTGGAGCGACGCTCCACCGCCCGCGAATGGTCCTGCCGCAACGCGGCCCGAGTCTTGAGGACGGGAGCACTGCTCCCGCCCGTCGCTGTTACAATCCGCGCCTGGATGGATTCCTTCGCAGGCGCCGAGTTGGAGGGACCCGTTCTTGGGGCCGTCACGGCCCGAGTGCCGCCGGGGCCGCCGGTGGCGGAGTCTCGCGTTGCATGCGGAAGATCAGGTCGGTGACGCGCATCGCTGTGGCCAGTTTGGCGGATAGCTCCCGGTTGCGGCGGTGCTCTTCCTCGAGACGGGCTTGGAAGGCGGCGTTCTCCGCCCGCAGGTTGGTAATCGCTTCGGCGAGGGGTACGGCATCCGCTCCCTGGGTGGCCGCCAGGACCTCGCGCAGTTCCTGTTCCCGCTGCTGACTGGCAGCCAGGTCGCGTTTGATGGCGGCGAGGACACGTTGCTGGCGCTCCTTGAGGGCGGCGATTTCCTCGCTTTCACTGCTGGCCGGGGCCGATTTCTGCAGTTGGGCTTGCAGCGCTTCGTAGTCGCGCTGAATTTTTTCCCGGGCCCTGCGCTC
This sequence comes from Desulfurellales bacterium, assembly GCA_037440565.1. Lineage (GTDB taxonomy): Bacteria > Desulfobacterota > Binatia > HRBIN30 > CADEER01 > JBBITY01. Next base: position 2,176 of record JBBITY010000182.1, on the reverse strand, counting down.
TGTTGCCAAGGATTCCCGTAGTTGTGCGATTTCCTTTTGCGCCTTCTGGAGCTCGACCTGCTGCTTGTTCTCGAATGGCCCGGCTGAGGTTTCCTCGCGCAGGCGCGCCAACTCGTGCTCCAACTGCACCCGCCGCTCGCGTTCGGCCACCAGCCGATCCCGCAGGGTGGCCAGCAACTGCGGGGAACCTGTGCCGGCGCCGGTGGAATGCGTGCCGGGGACCCGGCCTGCGCGTGACGGTTCCTGAGGGCCGCCGGGACCATCCGCCGTCGCGCCGAGGATCTCGTCGAGCCGCGCCCGGGTGGCTTCCTCGCGCGCCTGCGCGGCGGCGATCTCGGCTCGCACTGCGGCGATTTCGCGCTCCCGCTTCACCAGGCGTTGCTCCAGCTCGAGCACCCGCGCTTGCGCGCGGGCGAGCTGTACCTCGGGACTCGCGGTCTGGGGACTCTGCAGGCTGCCGGCGATAACGGGAGCGTTTTGCGGGACGCGACTCCGCGCGCTCGAGCAACCGGCGACCGCCAGCATGGCGACGACCAGCGCAGCGGTCCCAAGCTCTCCTCGTCTCCGCATCACCCACCACGACCGTCGCGAGCGAGACTACTTGCTCCGCGCCAGGCTGTCCAGAAGAAAAGCCGGGGCGGGCAGGGGAGGGCGGGACCCTGCGCCGAGCGGAGTCGCCCCGCCGCCAACCATCTCAGTCTGCGCGGCCCAAAGGTGACGCGGCGGGCAACGGTACGCGGACATAGGGCTCCCGACAGGGCGGGCCGGCGGCGTGCCAATAGCGCATGGGTTCGGAGCCCTCAGGCAGCGCGACGATGGATGAAGAACGCGTGCCGTAGTCGCCGCGGTGGACGCACAGCGTCCCAGCCGACGACTCGCCGCGGGGATCGAGGGGCACGGTATGGTCCGAGAGAATGGCCCGCAGATGCGGCAACAGCGTTTCGGGATCGGCTGCAGACGACGCGGGAACCGCTCGGAAGAGACGATGCGACTGGGCGATGCGCGGGCACGTGGGGTCGTTCACGTCGAGGTTCGTCAATACGTGCACCTCCGGTTCCAGCGGCGTCACTCTGATCTGATGGCCGGTGTTGGTGATCACGTAGGCTTCATTGACGTCGGCGACCAGCAAGTTGAACGCGTTGTAGTGCGCGGGATCCTCCCCGCACACGTGCGCCACAGCCTCTTGTGGCGCGCGCGTCTGAAGTGCTTCCAAGCACAAGAGACCCCGCGAACGCCTGCGCGGGTCCGGGCCCTCCGGGTTCAGACGATTCAGCAGGCCGACGACCATGCGGCACTCGTTGACGCCCAACCACGTCCCCCCGGCAGCCAGGTCCTGGCCGGCGACCACCCACGGGTCGTCTGCGATGACGCAAGGGGCCGCGGCGGGCCGCGCGAGGAACTCGTCGCGATTGGCCGCGACGATCACGGGGAAACGGGGGGACACCCGGAAGTAAACGGCCAGCGTGCACACTCGGCCGGATTATAAGAGCGTCGAAACGCGCCGGCAACGCGCCGGCGACCTGCAATTGTCTTCACGAAGTCGCTGTGTTAACCACTGCAGCGGGAGCGGACGACCCGGTGAACGGCCTGCCATCCCCCTGGAGTGTACATGTTTGCGAGTATCGACGATGTCATCAGTCGGTTCGCGGCGCAGAAGTACATCTGCAATCGGCGCATCGCGACGGTGGTGTACCTCGCCACTCATCTCGAAAAGCCCATCCTCATTGAAGGGCCCGCCGGGGTCGGCAAGACAGAGCTGGCTAAGGTGGTGGCCGCCGCGCTCGATCTCGATTTGATCCGCTTGCAGTGTTACGAGGGGTTGGATGAGGCGAAGGCGCTGTACGAGTGGGAGTACGCCAAGCAGCTCCTCTACACCCAAATTTTGAAAGACAAGATCAGCGAAGTCATCGGGGGGGCGGCGTCGTTGAAGGACGCTGTCGATCGCATTGCGCGGGAGGACGATGTCTTCTTTTCCGAGCGCTTCATCCTTCCCCGACCACTGCTGCGCTCGATCACGGCGGATCGGCGAACGGTCCTGCTGATCGACGAAATCGACAAGGCCGACACGGAGTTCGAGGCGTTCCTGCTCGAAGTGCTGAGCGATTTCACGGTGAGCGTGCCCGAGCTCGGGACGCTGCGGTCCAAGCGGATACCGCTCGTCGTCCTGACGAGCAAC
>JBBITY010000181.1:0-6931 GCA_037440565.1 Desulfurellales bacterium | reverse complement strand
AGCCTGCGCGGCGGGCGCGCCGGGCGGGCCGGCATCGGCGGTGGTGTGGGCGGCCTGGGCGGCGTCACCGGACTCGGTGGTGTGGGTGGCGTGCCCGGCGGGGTGGCGACCGCCGCGGGCGGAGGGGGCGGGGAGTTCGAAGGCGAGATCCGAATCACCGCCGATCCCTCCACCAACGCGCTGATCATCAACGCCTCGCCGCAGGACTTTGAAACTCTCAAGCGAGTGATCGAGCAGCTCGACGTCCGACGCCGCCAGGTCTACGTCGAGGCGATCATCATGGAAGTGCGCCTGGAAACGCAGCGCGCCCTCGGCATCGAGCTGCAAGGCGGCCGCGGCCTGGGGAAGGGCGTCGGGTTCGGGCGCGTGAACTTCGGCAACATCAACGCCGCCGTCACCAACCCGGGGAGCCTGCCCGGGCTCATCCTCGCGGCAGCCAGCAACCAGACCGTGCGCCTGCCGGACAATTCGGTGGTGCCTGCACAGGTCGCGCTGCTGAACGCCGCGCAAAACAACACCGACGTCAATATTCTCTCGGCCCCCAATATCCTCACGACCGACAACCAGGAGGCGGAAATCGTCGTCGGCCAGAACTTGCCCTTCCTGGCGTCGCGCTCCACCAGCGAAACCAACCTCGCCAACACGTTTGCGACGATCGAGCGCCGCGATGTCGGCATCACGTTGCGCATCACGCCGCAGATTTCCGAAGGGGGTATGGTGCGACTCGACATTTTCCAGGAAGTGTCCGCCGTGGTGCCCTCGGCCGTCGTCGACGCCAACCTGCTCGGCCCGACCACGACGATCCGATCGGCCACCACCACGGTCGTGGTGCGCAACGAGCAAACCGTCGTCATCGGCGGCCTCATTTCCGACGACACCAGCAACCAGCGCAGCGGGATTCCCTACCTCAGCAACATCCCGGTGCTCGGCAACCTCCTGCGCTCGACGAACAGCCGGCGCGAGAAGATCAACCTGCTGATCTTCCTGACGCCACACATCATCCGCGACTCGCGCGAGCACCGCGATCTGTCGCTCCGCGAACGCGACAAGCTGCGCGCTTACATGAAGGAACACCGATTCCGCAATCTGCGCCCGGAGCAACTTGAGGCGCCGTCGTGGGAGCCGGACCTGCCGCCGGAGTCACCCACAGACGAGGACGACGAGGGAAAGGCGCCCGCGCCGAGCGCGGGCGCCGCTTCGGATGACCTCGACGGAACGCGTCCGCCGAGGCTCAGCACGGGCCGCGATCTCGAACCGCCGACGGTGAACCGCTACGTCTTGCTCGCTGAGTTCGCCGAGCGCGGCGCGCCCCCGGATGGGCTGCAGTCGGCCAGCGGCCTCATCGCGGTGGCGCTGCCCGCTGATTCGAAGCTCGCAACCTTGTTCCGCAAAGGCGGACACTATCGGTTCCACAGCGACACCTTCGAGGGCTTGTACCAGTGCCTCGAAGCGTATCCGAACGCTCAGGAAGCGCTGCTCGTGTACCCCGAAGGGCTGCCAGTGGACCCCAGCAAGGGGGAGTACTTGCACTGGCGCGAATTTAACGATCCGTCATCGGCTAACATCGCAGCGTGGAGCGCGATACACTGACAATGGCGGTCGCCGCGAAATCGCTGGAAGCCTTCCTGCTTGAAGAGGGGGCGATCTCCGAAGCCACGCTGGAAAAGGCGCGCGAGCGCCAGCGCGACGGTCGCAAGCTCGGTGACGTCCTCCAGGAAATGGGCGCCATCGACGGGCGGACGTGGGCGAAAGCGCTGGCCACGCACTTCGGGCTGCCATTCACCGAACAGGTGCCGCAGGACGACAATCCCGCCGAATGGGTCGACCGCCTGCCGATCAATTTCGCCAAGCGCCATCTGCTGCTGCCGATTGGGCGCGACGGAGAGACCATGGTCGTCGCCTGCGGTGATCCGAGCGCCCTCGGCCCGATCGACGACCTCCGGGCACTGCTGCACCGGCCCGTGCGCATCGTGGTCGCCCCCGGACCTGTCATCGTCGACGCCATCAACCGCGTCTACGACCTCGCCTCCGGGTCGGCATCCGAGCTGATGGACGGTCTGGACGAGGAACGGCTCGACCTCGTGGCGACGGAGCTGGAAGAACCGCGCGACCTACTCGACGCCGACGACGAAGCGCCGATCATCCGTCTGGTCAACTCGCTACTCTTCCAGGCCGTGAAAGACCGCGCCAGCGACATTCACATCGAGCCGTTCGAGCGCGACCTCACCGTGCGCTTCCGCATCGACGGCATTCTCTACGATATCATCTCGCCGCCGAAGCGCTTCCAGCCGGTCATCATCTCGCGCGTCAAGGTCATGGCCGGCTTGAACATCGCCGAGAAGCGTCTGCCGCAGGACGGGCGCATCCGCATCAAGCTCGCCGGCAAAGACGTGGACATCCGCGTTTCCACGGTGCCGACCGCGTTCGGCGAGCGGGTGGTGATGCGTCTGCTCGACCGCTCGGCGACGCTGCTCCAGCTCAACGAGCTGGGGCTCGTCGGGCAGAAGCACGAGACTGTCAGCCATCTCATCCAACAGCCGCACGGCATCATTCTGGTCACCGGGCCGACCGGCAGCGGTAAGACGACCACGCTGTACGCCGCCTTGTCAAAGATCAACACGACGGACAAGAACATCATCACGATCGAGGATCCGATCGAGTACCAGTTGCACGGCATCGGTCAGATCCAGGTGAATCCCAAGATCGACCTCACCTTCGCCAACGGCCTGCGCTCGATTCTGCGCCAGGACCCCGACGTCATCATGGTGGGCGAGATTCGCGACGTCGAAACGGCCAAGATCGCCATCCAGGCGGCGCTGACCGGCCACCTCGTCTTCTCGACCCTGCATACCAACGACGCCTGCGGCGCGATCACCCGGCTGCTGGACATGGGCACCGAGCCGTTTCTGGTCTCCTCGTCGGTGATCGCCGTGATGGCACAGCGCCTGGTGCGGCGCGTCTGCACGACGTGCCGGGTGCCGTACCGGCCCTCGATCGAAGAGCTGCGCCAACTCGGGCTGTCGGCCGATCGCCTCGATGACGCGACCGTGTTCCGCCCTGGTCCCGGCTGCACCGACTGCAAGCAGACCGGCTACCGCGGCCGCACCGGCATTCACGAGCTGCTGGTGATCGACGACGAGGTGCGCGCGCTGATCATGAAGGCCGCCGACGCGGCAACCATCCGCCGCGCCGCGCAGGCCAAAGGCATGAACTCGCTGCGGGAGGACGGCGCCGACAAGCTGCTGGCCGGGATCACCACGGTCGAGGAGATCCTCCGCGTCACCCAGGAGGAGCTGCTCTGAGTCGGCGCCAGGGTCGAATTTTCATCGGCGTGTAGCCGTCAACCGCAGTAGGAGCTTGTCGTAACGTCACGAGCGCGCCATGCCAGTCTACGCGTACAAGGGCCTCACCGACAAAGGCCGCAACGTGGGCGGCATCATCGACGCGGACACGCCGAAGAACGCCCGGATCAAGCTGCGCCGGTCCGGTATCTATCCAACCGAGCTGAGTGAGGCGGCAGAGCAGCAACGCCTCACCGCTGCGACCAGCGCGCAGTTCGACCTCGCGGCGCTGTTCGAGCGGATCACCCCGCAAGACCTCTCGCTCATGACCCGCCAACTGGCGACGCTGGTCGGCGCCGGGCTGCCGCTGGTCGAGTGCCTCAGCGCATTGGTTGAGCAGGTCGACAGCCCGCGCCAAAAGCGCATCCTTTCGCAGGTGCGCGAGCGGGTCGTCGAGGGCGGCACGCTGGCCGATGCCCTCAAGGCCCACCCGCGGGTGTTCAACGACCTGTACGTCAACATGGTGCGCGCCGGCGAGGCGAGCGGCGCCCTGGATCTCGTCTTGATCCGCCTGGCCGAGTACACGGAGCGCTCGGCCCAGTTGCGCAATAAGGTGCGGGCGGCGTTGACCTATCCGACCTTCATGGGTATCGCCGGCGGCGCGATCCTGTTCTTCCTGTTGTCGTACGTCGTCCCCAAGGTCACGCGCATCTTCGCCGAGACGAAGCAGGACCTGCCCGCCATGACCGTCATTCTGCTCCGCATCAGCGGCTTCGCCTCGGAGTACTGGTGGCTCATTCTCGGTTTAGTGCTCGCGGTAGTGATCGGGGTGCGGGTGTCCGCCCGCACCCCCACCGGACGGCTGCGCCTCGATCGCAGTGTGCTCCGCATCCCCTACTTCGGTAAGGTGCTGAAGAAGGTCGCGCTGGCGCGCTTTTCCCGCACGCTGTCCACGCTGCTGCTGGGCGGTATCCCACTGCTGCAGTCGCTCGACATCGTCAAGCACGTGGTCAGCAACATGGTTCTGCAGAACGCCATCCAGGACGCGCGCGACGCGATCCGCGAAGGGCACAGCATGGCCGATCCGCTCAAGCGCAGCGGGCTCTTCCCTCCGCTTCTCATCCACATGATCGCCGTCGGCGAGAAGAGCGGCGAGCTGGAATCCATGCTGGCCCGCGCCGCCGACGCCTACGACAACGAGGTCGAAGCTTCCGTGACCGCCCTGAGCAGCATCATGGAGCCGATGATGATCATCTTTATGGGTGGGGTCGTGCTCTTCATCGTGCTGGCGATCTTGCTCCCGATCTTCGAGTTGAACCAGTTGGTCCGTTGAAGCACCGGCAGCGGACAGCTAACGCTGTGTTACGCAGGAGGAAATGCCAATGCGGCGCTTGATGTTCCAGGGTGGGTTCACCCTGATCGAAATCATGGTCGTGGTGTTCATCCTCGGCCTGCTCGTGACCCTGGTGGCGCCCCGCATCATCGGCCGCACCGACGAAGCGCGCGTGACGAAAGCGAAGGCAGACATCAAGGCCATCGAGGAATCGCTCCACCTGTTCAAGCTCGACAACGGCTTTTATCCGACGACCGCCGAGGGGATTGCGGCGTTGACAACCCCGCCGCCCCGCGCCCGCAACTTCAATCCGGACGGCTATCTGGACCGTGTCCCCGTGGATCCGTGGGGCAACGAATATGCCTATTTCAGCGACGGCCGCGATATCATCATCAAGTCCTTCGGGGCGGATGGCGTGGAGGGCGGCGATGGGTACAATGCCGACATCAGCAATGTCGACATCCAATGATCGGAGCGGGCGCGGCGCGCCCGCCGTGCGGACATGCCGTGCGCGCTGAATGACGCTTCGCGGCGCCGCGGCGCCCAGGCGGGATTCACGCTCATCGAGCTGGGTCTGGTCATCCTCATCATCCTCGTCGTGCTCGGCCTCGTCGTGCCGCGCTTTCGCGATCGGTCTTACGCCGAGCTGGTGTCGAACGCCCGCAAGCTGGCCGTGACGATGCGCTATCTCCGCCAAGAAGCGATCCTCAACGGGCGCACCTACCGCCTGAATTACGATCTCGACCAGCAACGCTATTGGGTGACCTCGGCGGACGAGGGGGATGACCTGAGCGAGTTCGTGCGCGAAACCGGCGTGCTGGCGCGCGGGGTGAGCTTGCCGCCGTCGGTCGTCATCTCCGACGTCGTCTTGCCCCTGAGCGTCGGCAAGCTTTACGAAGGGCTCGTCTTCACCCACTTTTATCCCGACGGGCTCGTCGACCTCACAGTCATCCACCTCGACAATGGCCAAGAGGCTTTCACGCTGCGGGTGGACGCGCTCACCGGGCGCGTCTACGTCACGGGCGGGTACCAGGACTTTGACTTCTCCGCGTAACGGACCGCTGGCTGGGAGAGGCGGTCGACGTTCTCCGGGCTGCAGAATCCCCCCTTTGGAAAAGGGGGGCGCGGGGGGATTGGTCATCGACCGCCTCGAGCGGAGGGCGAGCTGCGGCTTCACGCTGCTCGAGGTGATGGTCGCGCTCACCGTCGTGGCCTTCGCCTTCGTCGGTCTGCTCGGGTTGCACAACCGCAACTTGGTGCTGGTGGGCCGCGACCAGGACCTCACGCGGGCCATGTTGTTGGCGCGCCAATACATCACCGAGATGGAGCTGGTCGAAAAGTTCCCCGACGTCGGCACCGCGCGCGGGGAGTTCGCTAACTACCCCGGTTTCGCCTGGGAGCGCGAGGTGAGCGACACCGATCTGCCCGAGGTCCGCCAGGTCCGCCTGCGCATCATTTTCGATGAACGGATCCCCGATGCCTGCGAGCTGCTGTACTTCATCCGCGATCGCCGTGAACCACAACCGTGACATCCGGCAGCGTGGCTTCACGCTGATCGAGATTCTGCTCGCGCTGGTCATTCTGGGGATCATCCTGACCACCGTCTACGGCGCCCTGTCGCGCACGCTATTTTCGAAGAACGTGGCCGAGGAGCGCAGCGAGCTGTTCGCCAACGGGCGCGATGCCGTGCTCAAGATGGCGAGCGAAATCGAAGCCGCCATGTCTCCGCCGTCGGGTGACCGCATCTACTTCCGCGGCACCGGTGGGGTGGGGCAGATTCCGAGCCTCGAGTTCGTCGCCATGAACCGCGGCAGCTACGGCGTGAACCCGCTGCACCCCGGACGCGTGCTGATCGCGTATACGCTCGACCCTCTGCCGGAGCGCCGCGACCTGTTCGCCCTGCGCCGCGAGGAGCACTCCTTCGCCGCCCTGCTCGCGGAGGCAGATCGAATCACTCTGCCCTCCTTCGCCGAAGACGAGGACGCGCCCACGGCGATTGCGACCTACCTGCTGGATTGCCCGGACCTGCCCGAGGCGATCGAGCTGCCGGGCGGATGCGCGCGGGTGATCGGGCTTACCTTCCGCTACTTTGACGACGCGCTGAACGAATGGCGCGATGAATGGGATAGCACCGCCGACGGGCCGATGTACCACCGCCTGCCGGCAGCGGTGGAGATCGGCCTCTTCCTCGCCGACGAGCGCGGCACCGCGCACGACTTTACCACCATCGTCGACCTGCCCCTGGCACGGGGCCAGCCGACGCCCGGACCGCAGGGGCTGGCGGCGGACGCCGAGGCCGGTGACGAGGACGGCGACG
>JBBITY010000180.1:0-6948 GCA_037440565.1 Desulfurellales bacterium | reverse complement strand
GGTGCTCGAAGCCCTGAGCGTGCTGCGCGAATACTACGTCGATCGGCTCGACGCCTACGTGGAGGAGTTGACCGCCGACGGCGTGCGTGTCGTCGACCAGCGCGACCTGAAGGGCGGCGTCAAGACCGCCTTCATCTCACCGCGCAGCGCGCACGGCGTGCTCATCCAGCTCTGGCAGGCGCCAGAATTCCGCGGGCAAGGGTGAACGAGGGAACGATGAACTTCGCTCGCCCCGAGACCCATGACGAATCTGCGTCTAAAAGCCCCCTCTCCCGCAGTGCCCGCGGGAGAGGGTGAGGCTGCCGAGGAATTTTCGGAGGCAAGAGATTGAGCGGCAGCGGGAGGGGCGTGACGATGCTGGGCTTGCGCTGGGAGATCGCGTCGGAGCAGGAGTTTTACGCCGAGATTGGGCGGCGGATTCGCAAGCACCGCCGCCGCGCCGGCATGACACTCGATCATGTGGCGAGCAAGGAAAGCGTCACACGCTCAGCCGTCTCGCAGTGGGAGCGCGGGACCAGCCACGTCAGCGCGTACACGGTCTACCGCCTAGCGGCCCTGTTCGAGATCACACCGGCCGAGCTGCTGCCCGACCCCACCGCCCCGTGGCGCTATTGACGCTCCACCTTATAGAACCTCCTCGTAAAAGGGCTCTTCCACCTTCTCCGCCCAGCGTGTGTAGAAAGCGGGGATGTACACCGGCATGCAGAGCGGCGGATAGCCGACGACCTGGCTGACATGCTGGTTGAGGGCATCGCGCCGGACCGCCGTCAGGTCACTCGCGTCCTCCACGCGATTCCAGCGCGGCGGTCGCGGGCGGCCGGGCGCATCGGTGAGGGCAAGGTAGTCATTGGTGGGTCCCGCGGACGGCCAGTGGAAGTCCCCCGCGCAGCAGATCGGCATGTCGAGTATCTCGATCTCGTCGTGCACGATCCAGCTCCAGATGCGGGCCTCGATCCCGCGTTCATCGCGAAGGATTTCGGCCGCTCGGCGCGCCGCGCGGTACGCCACGCGATGGTCGGGGTGCGCGTCGTAGATCGAAGCGGTCAGGAAGAGCACGGCGCGCACGGAGTCCGGCACTTGGATGGCAAGCTCGACGGCGCGCTCGGCGACCTGCTCCCCTTCCGGCGCGAAGACGTCCTGCCGAACGCCGCCGACCACCGCGGACGACGCGACCAGTCCCTGATCCGGGCCGCGTAAAAAATCGATCGGCACATCCCGATCCGGGACGAGCACCCGCCAGGCAGCGCGCGTTTCGGCCTCGCGCAGCTCGACAATCATGCGGGTCTTGTCGGCCTCCGCAATGCCGTTGCAATCGCCTGGTACGGTGGCCCGGTCACCGCCCGAGACGTAGATCGCGCGCACGTAGATGTTCGGAAGAGCGGCCCGCCGGGAGATCGTCGCGCCGCCGATGATCGACTCGTCATCCGGATGCGGCGACACGACGATCAGCGCCTCGCTCGGCGCCTCAACCGACTCCGCGTCATCCCCGCACCCGGCGCACACAAGGAGGAACGAGGCCAGCAGCGCGGCGAGCCGAATCCGTTGCCCTTTTCTCATGATGGGCCTCGTCTACCCGAGACGGCTTCGGGGGGCAAATTCCGTGCGCCGCAGCCCGCGCAGCTCAGAGCTTGTGAAAAAATCGCCCGGGGTGCAGCACCGCTCCACCCCTCGAGAACGGTGCCGGTGCAACGGGGCTCCAGTCTTGAGGGCGGGAGCACTGCTCCCGCCCTTCCGCCGGTGTTACGGCCTGTCCCCGCCTGGATTTCTTCACAACCTCTCAGGTGATGCCCGGCCTCTGGTTCAGAATCAGCCAGTAGCCAGCCACTGCCTTCACCAGATCGAGCAGCACATTTACGGTGTCCGGCTTCAGCAGATACGAGTTGACACCGGCATCATAGGCCGCGTTGACGTCCCGCTGCGCCCCCAGCGACGTCAGTGCCACCACCGGCAGCCGTTTTAGGCCGGGGCGCTGCCTGAGCCACTGCAAGACCTCCAGGCCGGATCGACCAGCCAGGTCCATGTCCAGGAGAACGAGGTCCGGGAGCGGATGCCGGCGCCGATCGGCATATGCCCCCTGACCTGCGAGGTATCTCAGCGCTCCCGGGACGTCCCCTACGATCTGCAGGCGAGGAACCGGCACGGTGTGACGGAAGGCCCGTTGGAGCAACAGAATATCGTCCGGGTTGTCTTCGACGAGCAAGATGACCGCCCGTGTGTCCTTTCCCATTGGGCCCGCCCGCGCAACGTACTTTCGACAGCAACCCAACGGCAAAGGGCGTACCGTCGGAACCAAATCGCCGGCGTTCAGAATATGCGTTTGGCTGCTCCTCGCGCCATGGACCGATTTGTCGCTATTGGCGAGAGCGGCATTCGGGCACCGTGGGCGGCAGCAACCTCGACTCCCCGCCGGTCGACTTCGTCAGCGATCCGTTTCCCGCCGACCCGCAGATCGCCGGCACACCAGGGGCGCACGTGGTGTTCGCGGCCCACTCGCCAGCCGCCCGTGTCGACCGCGGCGGTGCGGTCGGCCTGTTCACCAGTCGCGGTTGAAGAGTTCGCGGTCGGCGAAGGCGCGGCGTCACTGGCCGATTGCGCGCCAAGACGGCGGACGATTTCTTGCCCATGTGCGTGCTCGCGATCGACATCGATCTCGATGGCGCAGAAGGCCAGGTGCTTGTGGCCCGCTGCCGGCCAGTTTCGATGCGGGCGCGGTCGCCAGAAACACTGCCGGAGCATTCGCGACGGGTCTTCTGCACCCGCGAGAAGCCAAGGACCAGCTCTGGCGGGCCGCCCCCTGGCACCCATCCTCCACCTGCCACAAGAGTGCTCTCGCGCGTTGCGGCATCCGGCCTGAAGATCTAGCATCAGCATCATGACAGCCATCGATCGCATCGAGATCCATCCGAAGGAGACGCTTGGGGGACCCAGCGCTCGAGCGTGAGGGGGAACGCCAATATGTTCGACCGCATTTCGTTCGATCCGCACATCATGGGGGGGCGCGCGTGTATCCGCGGGATGCGCATACCCGTGTCGGTGATTGTCGGGCAAATCGCACACGGTGCATCCTTCGAGGAGATCCTGGCAGGCTACCCGGATCTCGAACGCGAGGACATTCAGCAGGCGATCGAGTATGCGGCTTGGCTGGCTCAGGAACAGGTGCAAACCTCGTAGGAACGCCCGGTGCGGTTCCTCGCCGACATGGGCGTGGACCAACGTGTGGTCCAGTGGCTTCGGAACCAGGGGCACGAGGCCTCCCACCTCCGCAATGAGGGTCTGCACCGGCTGCCAGATGAACAGATCTTCGCAAAGGCAGTCACCGAAGGCCGGATCGTCTTGACCTTCGATCTCGACTTCGGAGAGATCGTCGCCATTTCGAAGAACCAGGCTGTGAGTGTGATCCTGTTCCGCTTGCACAATACGAGGGCTGCAAACGTCATTCGCCGGCTGGCGGCCGTGCTGCTCGATTCGTCAGAGGCATTGCGTGCGGGTGCCGTGATCACGGTGGAAGAGGCTCGCCATCGCATTCGAAGCCTTCCGATCGGGACCAGCCGAAGCCCGACGTGAGATGGCCGGGAGAAACCACACGTAACAGATTGGGTTTGAGTTGAAGGGGAGATGCGATGGCCAGTGAGCAGCTCGCCATGATCGTGGACATGTTGAAGGCGCTGAGGCCGGCGCAGGAACCGAGTGTCGAGGAAATGCGCGCCGGTCTGGAGGCCATGGTTGCCGGATATCCCCTGCCGGAAGACGTGAAGTGCGAGAAAGTCGTGATAGGCGGTGTGCCGGCCGAGTGGTCAGTACCCCCGCTGCCAATCCGGCGCGCGTGATCCTCTATCTCCACGGTGGCGGGTACGTGATGGGCTCCATCAACACGCACCGCGAGCTGGGACAGCGCCTGTCGCGCGCCGCGGCCGCCCGCGTGTTGCTCATCGACTATCGCCTCGCGCCGGAGCATCCGCATCCGGCCGCGGTCGAGGACGCGACCCGCGCATATCGCTGGCTGCTGTCACGCGGAGTGAGCCCGTCGCGGCTCGTCGTGGCCGGCGACTCGGCGGGCGGCGGCCTCACAGTGGCCACGCTGCTCGCGGCTCGCGATTCCGGGTTGCCGCTTCCAGCAGCCGGCGTCTGCCTGTCACCGTGGGTCGATCTCGAAGGGGTTGGCGAATCGATGACCACCAAGGCTGCGGCCGACCCGCTGGTACAGCGCGACGGACTCCGGCGCATGGGCGCCCTGTATCTCAACGGCCAAGATCCCCGCACGCCACTGGCGTCGCCGCTGTACGCCGACCTTTCCGGCTTGCCGCCCTTGCTGATTCAGGTCGGGACGGCCGAGGCTCTGCTCGACGACTCGACGCGACTGGCCGAACGCGCGCGCGAGGCGGGCGTCGAGGTTGACCTCGAGCCGTGGGACGACATGATCCACGTCTGGCAAGCGTTCGCCGCCGTCTTACCAGAGGGCCAGCAGGCCATCGAACGCATCGGGCAGTTCATCAGGGAACGAACGGCGGGCTCTTAACCCGCATTATTCATGAGCTCTCTGCTGCAACCGCCACGTGCGGGCGCGGCAGCTTCGGCGCCCGCCCGCGCATCCTCCAACCGCGGCTCAGCGTCCGAGTGCAGCGAGCATGTCCTCCACCCGGGTGAACTTGAGCCGTGGCCGGCCGACCTCCTTGCCGCGGGCGGTCTCGATCTCGTCCAGGCGAAGCCAGTCTTGATAGGAAAAGAAGGTCGGCTTGCGCTGGTGCACCAATGCCTCGGCCGCGGTCACCTCGGGATGCGGCGGGTTCAGGATCGCCCCTCTGCCCAGGTCCTCCAGCATGCAAGCCACGGTTTCCGCGGCGTCCGGTTTGTTCGTCCCGATGACCCCGGAGGGACCCCGCTTGATCCAGCCGGCCGCATACTCCCCACGGAGGGGGCGCTTCGTTTCCAGCTCGACCACGCGTCCCTTCTCATTCGGGATGACGCCCCAATGCTGGTGGAAGGGCACACCGGGAAGCGGCACGCCGCGGTAGCCAACCGAACGGAACACGAGCCCCACGTCGAGTTCCTCGAACGTGCCCGTCGGCTTCGGGCGAAGCGAGCCGTCCTTTTCCCTGTATAGCTCGTTCTTGACCAAGCGCATTCGCACCACCTGGCGAGCGCCGTCGGCCAGGAGTTCGACGGGCGACGCCAGGAAGCGGAGGACGAGCCGGCGGGCTTTGCCGGTTGGCCGGCGCCGTGCGTACCCCTGTAGGAGCTCGACCTTCCGCTGCGTTCCCATGTCGTTGGTCTGCTCGACTTCGGCCTTGCTGAGCGGGTCCAGCTCGGCCTCGTCGGGAGGCACGAGAACGTCCGCATCCGCCAGCTCGCCCAATTCCTTGAGTTCTGGATTCGTGAAGGCGGCTTGCACCGGTCCGCGCCGGCCAATCATGTACACGTTCTTGATCCGGCTGTTCGCCAGGGCCTCCAGCGCGTAATCGGCGATATCGGTCTTGCCAAGCTCCTCCGGCGTCCGACACAAGATGCGACACACATCCACCGCCACGTTGCCGATCCCGATCACCGCCGCGGTTTCCTGAGAGAGGTCGAACTCGCAATGGCGATAATCCGGGTGGCCGTTGTACCAGGCCACAAACTCGGTGGCCGCGTGACTGCCTTTCAGGTCCTCGCCGGGGATGCCCATCTCCCGGTCGGTTTGTGCGCCCGTGCAATAGACGATCTGGTGATAGTACTCCCTCAGGTCCGCGACGGTCACGTCGGTTCCAAACTCCACGTAGCCGAAGAAGCGGAAGTTCGGCTGGCGCGCGATCTTGTCGTAGACCTTGGTGACGGTCTTGATCTTCTGATGATCGGGAGCCACGCCGCCGCGCACCAGGCCGAAGGGAGTCGGCAGCCGGTCATACATGTCGATCTCGACCGCCACGCCGGCATCCTTCATGAGATGCTCGGCGGTGTAGAAACCGGCCGGGCCGGAACCGATGATCGCCACTCGCAACGGTTTATCCCGACTGCCCACTTGCATCATTTGGCTTCTCCGCCTTCTCTTGGGTGATCACGCTCCAGCGCTCGTACCAGTTTGCGCCGCCCAATCCCAGCCGGATTCCACCAATGACCGGTTCAAGATCAAGGGCGAGTTCATCAAGTGCGACGCCCGTCAGGATTCTGAACCCGCCGGATGGCGCGCGGGTGCTGATCAAGAATGCCACCGGCGTCGCGGAGGTCGACGTCACGCTCACCAGCGAGGCCTTTGGCGGCAAGGGAACACGCAGATAACACTGAGAAGCAGCGGAACCGAGTGGATCTTCCGCGACCGGACGGGAACACTGGCCGATGGCATGGCTACCATGCGCGGCTCGCCGCGGGCCGGCGCTTCTACTACCAACGCCAGGGCGACAAGGCCGTAGTGTACTGGAAACAGAAGCCCCCCGCGCACAAGCTCAACGCGGTACAGCGTTAGGCCTGAAGACCAACGGCCACCAGTACAGCCACCACGCCGGCACCGGCAAAAGCGGCCGTCGGAGCCGGCTCAGAAGTGGTTGATTTCCCGCAGAAGCCGAGTGAGCCGTGCTGGACTCGAACCAGCGACCCTCTGCTTAAAAGGCAGATGCTCTACCGCCTGAGCTAACGGCTCGCAGCGTCGCCGCTAGCATGGGGTGGTGGGGGAATCAACTCCGACTCGCCCGACCCTTACGGCCGGTTGTACTGCAGGACGGTCAGGACTCCGCTGTTCAGGTCGTTCTGCGCCTCGGCACCGAAGATGTACGTCTCGAACTCGGTCTTGCCTTTGAGGAAGTATTGGGAATGCGACGCTGTCAAGGAACCGTGCGCCGGCTTCGCCCGGCGCTGGCGCCCACCCTACGGACGGCGGTCGAGGCTCAGCCGATTCCGCGACCGCCGAGCAAGGCGACGGCCATGGCGTAGAGGAGACTCAGCCGGCGATCCCGCTCGTACTGCACCGCGGGAACCAGA
>JBBITY010000179.1:0-6987 GCA_037440565.1 Desulfurellales bacterium | reverse complement strand
TCCGGCGCCCGGCGCCGGCTGGCCGTGGCTCGCATGGACGGCACGGTACCCCCTCCCTCATGCGGTGGCAAGTCCGGCTGCGGCCAACTATCGAGACGGTCACCCGTGCCTCGGCCGGGCCATTCTTGACACCGTCCTCGAAGGGTGGAGCATTGTTGCGCCTCGAGGGATTGTTGCGCCAACTCTCCGCCCCAGAGGGTCTCCACACCGGCCGGCGAGGGCAAGACGACGACCAGCATTGGCCTCGCGCAGGCCCTCGCCCAACTCGGCGAGTCGGTGTGCCTCGCCCTGCGCGAGCCCTCGCTCGGCCCTTTCGATACCGGCGAGGAAATCGCTGTCGTCCGCAAGCGATGCCGCGCACTCGGCGTGCCCTTTGCCGTCTCGGATCACTACGCCCGCGGCGGCGCGGGCGCCCTCGACCTGGCGCGCGAGGTGATGGCGCACGCCGAACGGCGGAGCAAGCCATTTCGGCCGCTCTACGAGTGGAACCAACCGGTGCCGGACAAGATCCTCGCCGTCGCGCAGCGCATGTACGGCGCCCGCAGCGTCGTTTTCAGCAAGACCGCGGAGCGCGACCTGCAGGACATCCAGCGCCTGGGCTACGACCGCCTGCCGGTGTGCATCGCGAAGACGCCGACCTCGTTGACCGACGACCCCTCGCGGCGCGGACGGCCGACCGACTTCGACGTCACGGTGCGCGGCATTCAAATCAATGCGGGCGCCGGGTTTCTGGTGGTGCTCACCGGCGACATCCTGCGCATGCCGGGCCTGCCGCAGAAGCCGCTGGCGGAATCGATCGACGTGCGCAACGGCACGATCGTCGGGTTGCGGTAAGCCCGCCCTTGCACAGGCACCATTCTTGGGGGCTGGCGCATGACTCCACCCCAGGGATTCCTCGGAACTCACAGTCCCCGTGCCGCAGCCCTGTCGTGACAGCCCGCGCGACGTACGAGATGCCCGCACAGGCATCGGCGCAAGCCAGTTTACCCCGCGGGGATGTGCAGCAACTGGCCTTCGCGAATCAATGCGCTCTTGCGCAAGCCGTTGCGGCGTCGGATCTGGTCGACGGAGCTGCCGTACTGGCGGGCGATCTGCCCCAACGTCTGGCCGCGCCGCACGCGGTGGACGACGGCCGACCGTTTCGGGGCGTCGAGCTTCTGGTCCGCCGGCACGGCGGCATAGCAGCGCTCGAACGCCTCGCGCCGGCCCGGCGGCAGCCGGAGCACAAATCCGCGCGGCACGCGCTGGCGACCGTCCAGCGCCGCCGGCAGGAGGCTCGGGTTAAGCTCCAGAATCGTCGCCCGGTCGCTCCCGCCGCACGCCGCCGCCGTGTCGAGCGGAACGTAGTGGGCGAGCTGCACGGTATCGGCGACCAGGGGCGGCTGCAGCTCCAGCGGCCCGAAGTAGTCGCGATAGCGGCGTTCGACCTGCAGCGCGGCCAGGAACTCGGCGTAAAAGTTGCGCGAGGCGAACTTGAAGCTCGGGCCGCGGTAGCGCTGCACGATGGTGGCGATGTCGGTCGTACCGAGCTGGCGCATGGCGCGCGCGATGCCGCCCGGGCCATGGTTGTACGCCGCGACGGCAAGGGGCCAGGTCCCCAGCCGCTCGTAATTCTCGCGCAGAAAGAGGGCGGCGGCTCGCGTTGAAACCAGCGGGTCCAATCGCTCGTCGACCGCATTGTCGACGCGCATGAACCGCCGCGCCGTGGCCGGCATGAACTGCCAGATGCCGGCCGCCCCTGCCTTCGAGTACGCGCGCACGTTGAAGCACGACTCGACTAGCGGCAGGCGCGTGAGCGCGACCGGAACCCCGTGCGCGCGGAAGATGCGTTCCATCTCGGGCAGGTAGCGATGCCCTACCGCGATGCCTTCGGCGAAGCGCTCGCGCAGGCCGGTCTGTGCCCGCAGGCGATCCTTGTCGGCGGCGCGCAAGTACTTGCGCGGGTCACGCTCGAAGCGGAACAGCTCGCGCAAGCGCCGTTCGTCCCCCGTCAGCGCCGGATGGCTGTCGCCGAGGCGATGCAGGCGCAGCAGCATGGCGCGGACGCGCTCCTTTTCGCCCTCGACGGCCTTTGCCATCGTCGACTCGATCTGCACCTCGCTGAGCCCGCGCTCGTCGAGGTCGCGGAAATCGAGCGTGCTGTAAATGCGGTCGAGGTGCTCCGTGTCGTGGATCACAACCTGCCGGCGCGAATACGCCGTGAACACGTCGGTCCAGAAGTTGACTGCCGTCTGCAGCGCGGCCGGCACTTCGAAGCGCGGTTCGGTGGCGCCGGTCGGCGCGGTCGGCGCGATCAACCACACCCCCACCACCGCAACCACTATCGACGCGTGCCGTCGCACACCCACTCCCTTCTCTCCGCGCATGTCAACCGCGACGGTTTCGATTATCGACGCGAAGTCCGTTCAGTCAAGCCCCAAGCCGTCACGGACCGGCGCGCCGGACGGGAATTCGCACGGTGAAGGTGCTCCCGGCCCCGGGTGTGGATTCCACGGCGATCGTCCCACCATGGCGCTCCACGATGCTGTGCGAGACGCTCAATCCGAGGCCGGTGCCCTTGCCAGCGGCTTTGGTGGTGAAGAACGGATCGAAAATGTGGCTGCGGATGGCTTCGGGAATGCCGGGGCCGTTGTCGCTGATGGCAACCACTACATGTGGACCGGGCCGCGCCGCGGCTGGAGGATCGCGCTCCAGCGCGGTGCGAATGCAGATGTGACCGCCCGGCGGCACGGCGTCGGCCGCGTTGGCCAGCAGGTTCATAAAGATCTGATCGAGCTGCCCGGGCAGGCACTCCACTGGCGGGATGTCGCCGTACTCCCGCTGGACTCGCACGCCGTCGGCGAGGCGGTGTCGCAGCAGGGCCAGGGTCCGGTCGAGGCGGTCGTGCAGATCGGCGAACACCCACTGCGCCCGCTGGTCGTCGCGCGCGAACGTGCGCAGCGCGGTGACAATCTCCACGGCGCGCCGCGCGCCGTCCTCGCAGTCGTGCAGCAGGCCCGGCAAGTCGTCGAGCAGGGCGTCGATGCCCAGCGCCCGCCGTTCGGCCGCCAGCGCCTGGCGCGCCGGCTCGGCAATCGGCGCGTCGGCATAGGCCGCCAGCAGGCGCGCGATCGGGGTCAGCGACCGCTCCAGGTGCTCGATGTTGGCGGACACGAAGGCGATCGGGTTGTTCAGCTCGTGGGCGATGCCGGCGACGAATTGACCGAGGGCGCGCAGTTTTTCCGACTGGACGAGCTGCGCCTCCGCCGCCTGGAGGCGGGTGACCGTTGCGGCCAGATCCGCATGCGCCTGTTCCAGTGACGCGAGGGTTCGACGCAAATCCTCGTTTTTCGCTGCCAAGTCCCGCTCGCTGCCCCGCAGCCGCTCGGCGATGTACCCGCCCACGTAGGCCAGCAGGCCGAGGCAGTAGAGAAGGAAGAGCGCCCAGACCGCCTGGTACATCGTCCCACTGGCGGCGGTCATCCCCGCGCTGTCTGCGTCGAGGATTCCGGCATGCTGCAGCAGCAGGGCGGCGCTGAAGGACGCCACCGAGGCGACGGCCGCACCGGTGGCGACGACCAGGTCCACGAGCATCGCCGTGGCGATGACCTGCACCACGTACATCATGACGAACGGGCTCTGCACGCCGCCCGTGTGAACGACGACGTAGGTGATTCCCAAGACGTCGCCCGGAATGGCGAGAGCGGTCACCGCGCCGACAAAGCGCCACCGGTGCACGCACCAGTGGTTTGCGGCGTTGACGGCCGTGCCGAATGCGGCGACCAGCACACACGGTCCGATCGAGGCGAGCAGCCCCACTCGTCTAGCCACCAGCGCGAGCGCAAAAAAGCCTGCAATGACGAGCCAGCGCACGCGCACCGCCCAGAGCAAGCGCTCACGGTTGCCGGGAGCGGCGATGGCGCGCAGTGAACCGATCATCCCGCCTGCCCGCATCCGCCCACCGGGCCGCGCCGCGTTGTGCCTGGCATGCTCGAGTCGCCTTCCTTGACAGCTCAGGAGGGTCACATTAAGTTTGGGCGAAATTGGGCTTGCCGGTCAAATAAAAGGCGAGTCTGGTCGTCCAATCTGGGCGAAGGGGTTCACCGTGTCCAACGCGTTCAAGACGACTCTGCTTCTCGGTTTGCTCACCGGGCTCGTCATGGGGTTCGGCCGCTATCTCGGCGGCGACCAGGGTCTCGTGGTGGCATTCGTGTTCGCCGCACTGATGAATTTCGGCGCTTTTTGGTTCTCGGACCGCGTGGTGCTGGCCATGTACGGCGCGCGCCCTGTGGACATGTCGGAAGCGCCCGACCTGTACCGCATCGTGCACAACCTGGCCCTGCGCGCGCAGATCCCGATGCCGCGCCTCTACCTGATTCCGAGCGGCGCGCTGAACGCATTTGCCACTGGACGCAGCCCGCAGCACGCGGCGGTGGCCGTGACCGAGGGCCTCTTGCGCCACCTGCGCAGCGAAGAGGTGGAGGGCGTCCTCGCCCACGAGATCGCGCACGTCAAGCACCGCGACACGTTGATCAGCACCGTGGCCGCAACCTTGGCTGGCGTGGTGATGATGCTGGCGAACATGTTGCGTTGGGCGGCGATCTTCGGCGGCATCCGCCGCGAGGACCGCGACGATGATGGTGGCGGTCTCGCCGGGTTGCTCGTCATGACCATCGTCGCGCCACTGGCGGCCATGCTGATCCAGTTGGCGATTTCCCGCAGCCGGGAGTTTGACGCCGACCGCGCCGGCGCGCAGCTTGCCGGAAGTCCTTTCGGGCTCGCGGCGGCGCTGGAAAAGCTCGCCTACGCGAGTGAGCGCATGCCGCTGCCTGCCCAGCCGCAGACCGCCCATCTGTTCATCGTCAATCCGCTGAGCGGCGGCGGTCTGACGCGCCTGTTCTCCACGCACCCGCCGATCGAAGAGCGCATCCGCCGGCTGCGCGCGATGGCGGTGGTCTGAGGCGAGGCGCCGCAACGGCGTCGTCCCAAGGGCGGCGGAGCAGTTTCGAACCCATCGCAGCATCCATGGCCAGCGAAGAGCAAGAGCAGCAGCGATCGTTTCGAGTCCAGGACCGGCGCCGGTTTTCCGAGACTGGCGAAGCGCGCACGACTGAAGGCGCGCCCAATGATGCTGCGGCGCAGAGCCCCTCCGGCTCGACCGCGGCACCGCCCCGCGAGCAGGGGGCCGACCCACTTCCCGAAATCACCTTCGCAAATTTTCTCATCGGCTTGAGTGCGCAGGCGCTCGCGCTGCTGGGTGAGATTCCCGATCCGGTGGAGCGCGCGACGAAGGTCGACTTGGCTTCGGCCCGTCAGATCATCGACATCCTCGGCCTGCTGCGCGATAAGACGAAAGGCAACCTCGATGCTGCCGAAGCCTCGCTGCTCGACAACGTTCTGTACGACCTGCGGATGAAGTACGTCGAGCGCGCGCACGGCCGCTGAACGCCAGCTTCCACCGTGCACTGCATCTGAAGTCCGCAAGCTCAAGAAGGAGAAAGACATGCACTCGCACTGGCGCCCGCGCCGGGTTCGCGCCGCACTCGTGATTGCGGTGTCGGTCGCTCTCGTCGTGACCGTCGTTGGATTTGGAGAGTCGGCGCAGGCCATCCGCTTTTGGGGCGAAGAGGAACCCGCAGCCGCACCCACGCCCGAGGCGTCTTCACAGATCCCCATGGTCCAATTGCCGAACTTCGCGGATCTGGCCGAGCAGCTCAGTCCGAAGGTCGTTAACATTTCGACGACCAGCGAGACCGAGGCACCGCAATTCGGCGGGCGGCCGCGCGGCGCGCCGGACCCGTTTGGCGAGTTCTGGGAGCCATTCGAACGGTTCTTCGGGCCCATGCCCCGGCACCGCTTTCGACAGCGCAGTCTGGGCTCCGGCTTCGTCATCAATCGCGACGGGACCATTCTTACCAACAACCACGTCGTCGAGAACGCGGAGGAGATCGTGGTCAAGTTGGCCAGCGGCAAAGAGTACAAGGCCAAGTTGGTCGGCCGCGACGCCAAGACGGATATCGCGGTCATCAAGATCGAGCCCGAAAAGGATGAGCAGCTGGCGGCCGCGCCGCTCGGCGACTCGGACAAGCTGCGCGTCGGCGAGTGGATCATGGCCATTGGCAACCCCTTTGGCCTCGAACACACCGTGACCACCGGCATCGTCAGCGCGAAGGGGCGCTACATCGGTCAGGGCAGTTACGACAACTTCATCCAGACCGATGCCGCCATCAACCCCGGCAACTCCGGTGGCCCGTTGATCAACATGAAGGGCGAGGTGGTGGGCATCAACACGGCCATCTTCAGTCGGACCGGCGGCAACATCGGCATCGGGTTCGCGATCCCAATCAACCTGGCCAAGGAACTCTTGCCGCAGCTCCAGGAGACCGGCAAGGTGACGCGCGGCTGGCTCGGTGTGTACATTCAGAAAGTGACGCCGGACATTGCCGAATCGCTCGGCCTGGAGTCGCCGCAGGGGGCGCTCGTGGCCGATCTCATGCCGGAGTCGCCGGCCGGAGCCGCGGGCATCGAGGTGGGCGATGTGATCGTCGAGTTCGACGGGCACGCGATCAAGGAGTCGAACGAGCTGCCGTTCATCGTGGCGCGGACGCCGATCGGAAGGAAGGTCGAGGTCAAGGTCATCCGCCGCGGCAAGACCAAGACGCTGAGCGTCGAGATCGGCGAGATGAAGGAGGAAGAGGTGGCGGTGGAAGGCCGCGGCGAAGGCGAGCGGTACGGCCTGACGGTGCAGCCGTTGACGCCGGAGATTGCTGAGAGTCTCGGCATCGAGCCGCGCACCAAGGGGGTGGTTGTGGCGAGCGTGGAGCCGGGCAGCGCTGGCGACGATGCGGGTCTCCAGCGCGGTGACGTCATTCTGGAAGTGAACCGCCAGCCCGTCGACAGTGTGGCCTCGTACCGCAAGGCACTGCAGAAGGCGGGCAAGGGCAAGAGCGTCCTCTTCCTGGTCCGGCGCGGCGAGATAGCGCGCGTCTATATGCTGACGATCCCGCC
>JBBITY010000178.1:0-6994 GCA_037440565.1 Desulfurellales bacterium | reverse complement strand
AGCGGGGAGGGCTCGGCCTGCTCGAGCGCGAAGCGGAGGCGGCCGCGGCACAACCAACGGCTCCAGCGGGCACGCCCGGCGCGGGTGCGCGGGAGTGAGGGCCGATCGAGATGCCTGACTTCGACTTTCGCGAGGTGGCGCGCGGGCTGCACGGCTACCGCTGGACGTTCCCGTGCCTGATTGATGGCCGCCCCCATGCCAACATTGGGGCGTACTCACTCACTCCCATCGGCGCGGCACTCAACCTTGCCCTGGACCGCTACCTGACATCTCTGACGTCTCGCACGCCGCGGCGTGTCGCCTTCCCGATCCACTGGTACGGCCCGCAGACTCGCTTCGCCGCGCCCCGCGTGCTGCTCGCCGGCGACGCGGCGGGCGTAGACCCGTTGATGGGAGAGGGCATCTCGCTAGCGCTGGAGTACGGCAGTTTTGTTGCGGACGCTGTGATGCACGCCCTTCGAACAGGTGACTATTCCGGCACCGCGTACGAGCGCGCGGTGCGCGGGTCGTACCTGGGAAAGAAGTTGCGCCGTCTGCATCTTGCGACTCGGCTCTTCTATGGACCGGCGTGGCGCGCGTGGTTTGCCATCCCGGAGCACAGCCGGCGGATTCGCGCCCTTGGATTGCGCTGGTACAACGGGGTCGACGACTGGGACCGCCGCAGTGGCTGGGACGCCCTCGCCGCGTTGCTGCACGGCGCGGTGTGAGCCATGCCGGGCCGCCAACGGCTATCTCCTTGCCAACCGGGTTCGAAGCGGCATCGCTGGAGGGCGCAGCGCCGATCTGCGGATTGCTTTCTTCTGCTCTTCCGACGGTCGATAAGGTGAAAGTTGCGAACTGGCGGAGTCTCAGGGTGACCGACGACACCGGTCGAGTGGTGGAGCTGGACGGTGTTCCGCAGCGCATCGTCAGCCTCGTTCCGAGTCTCACGGAGCTGGTCTGCGTGCTGGGCGGCGCAGATCGGCTCGTCGGGGTGACCAATTTCTGTACCGAGCCCCGCCAGGTCGTGGCGAACCTCGAAAAGCTCGGCGGAACGAAGCACCCGTCCTGTGAGCGAATCCGGGCGCTCCGGCCTGACGTCGTGTTGGCCAATGCCGAGGAGAATTGTCGCGAGGACGTCGAGCACTTGGTTGCGGCGGGCGTATCCGTCTTCGTCAGCTTTCCGAGAAACGTGGCTGAGGCCGCGCGCTCGATAGAGCGCCTGGGCCTGTTGCTCGGCATGGAACAGAAGGCCAGCGCGCTGGCGCGCGAGATCGAATCGGCGCGGCAGGCGCTGGTGCAGACGATCGAAACTCGCGTGCGGGTGTTCTGCCCGATCTGGCGCAACCCGTGGATGAGCTTCAATCGAGAAACCTTCGCCCACGATTTGCTGTGGTGGGCTGGTGGCGACAACCTGTGTGGCGAGGCGCGCGATCGCTATCCGCGCGTGACCCTGGCAGAGGTCGCCGCGCGGCAACCGGAGGTTATCCTCTTGCCGGACGAGCCCTATCGATTCCGGTCAGAGCATCTGGAGAGCCTGCGCGCCTTGTCCGAAACACCCGCCTGGCGAGAACGCCAGATCCATTTCGTCGACGGGAAGGCCTTGTTCTGGTACGGCCCGCGAACGCCGGGCGCACTGCGATACTTTCAGAGGCTGTTTGCCCCAGAGCCGGTGGGCCATTGAGCCGGCTGCCGGCGAGAGACCCGCGCCCGGCGCCAGGCGGGATTCCGGAATTCGCTACGGTTTTGGCTGTCCCGTGGCAGGTGTCGGTGTCGCGCCCGCCGCAGCGCCGGCTTCGGCGCACTTCTTGACCTCGCTCAAATCGACGACCATCGACTCCGCCACGTCTTCCGCCGAACGGCCCGTGGCCAGATACCGTCGGACCTGCTCGCAGTTCACCGCCGTCGCGATGCCGAGAGAGCCGAACCAGAATGTCAGGCCGACAGCCAGTCCCAACGCACTTGCCCTCATGGAGTCCTCCCGTGGAAAGCCTTCTCCCGCATCACCCGCGGGAGAGCATTAGGGTGAGGGTTCCGAGGTTCGATTCCGGCCCGAGATGATTGGCTCGGTGCCTTCCTCCGTGTCCCCAGTGCCTCTGTGCTGCATCATGCTTGGTTTGCGACTGATCAGGTTGGGGCAAAGCTATCAGAAAGGCGCCGGCCAAGGCCAGAACCCATTGCTCCTGGTGCCCGCACGAGATGTTCTCCAAACCGGGACTAGGTCCGGTGGAGCTCACTCGCTGGTTTCCCGCACACCTGCAGGTGCGGGAGGGCCGAGGCGGGGAGATCTCCTTTGCAGCGGTGATCGCACGAGTCGCATCGCCAGGTGAAGTACCCGAGATGCTTCATGGGCGCTGAACAGACCGGGCAGGTTTTTTGTGTCAGATGCACCAACTCGCCTTTCACACCGCAGGCGGCCACCGCCCGGCGGCCAGAGCAACCAGACCGCCGAGCGGCACTCGCCACCTCCCTCCCTGCCTTTTCAAGTTCACAAGGCAGCCGCCCATTTACAAGCAAAAAAGAGGTGTTGCGACGTGGGGATCTCAGCCCTTGCCTTTCGCGGGAACGTTGTTGTTTTTCACCGTCAGCGCCTCGTGCACGGTCATCGGGACATCGTTCGCCCACAAGCCGAAATAGCCCTGTCCTGTGTCGCTCACCTCGCGCGGCTCCGGCGGCGAGCCGGCCAGTGGGCTTATCGTCGGCGCGTCGAGCTCGGCGCAGCGGCCGCATTCAGAACAAGGCGAGCGCGGCTCGGAGTCCGTCGTTGACGCGTTGCAGAGAGGCTGGCGGAAGCTCGCCGATGCGTTCGACGAGCTTGGCGCGATCGAGCGTGGTCACCTGGGCACAATACGACGCTCTCCTTGCGCAGACCACCGGCGCCTCTGGGGAGCACGATAGCGGTCGGTCCCTGGCGCCTCTGCGCTGCGGAAGTGGAGCGCGGCACTACGATGATCGAACGCTAGGTCTCCACCCGGTTGAACCCGTCGTGCGAAACGACAACGACCGGGCGGCGCCCCGTCTGCTCGGAGCCCGACCGCGGTACGATGTCCGCCCAGAAGACGTCGCCGCCCTTCACCGCTTGCGCCGCCCGCCGCGCAGATGTTGAATCGCAGCTTGCTCGAGATCCTTGTCGAGGTCGGCCGAGGTCCCTGCCATCTCGGTGGCGTATGCCGTAATGGCCTCGTGGACGGCCTGCCGCTCGCGTTCGTCCACCCAGGCCTCGATCCCCTCCCGTGCAAGGGGCGTGGCGGGTCGGCCGGTCCGGTTCCTCTGCCCCGAGTCACGCGCGGCCGAGCAGGACCATGCCGGGACGGCAGGCTTCGATGAGTTCCCGGCGCTCCTGTTCCGGGAGATTCGGGGCGCGGGGCGGGGGCAGGCCGCGGACGAGCGCGGCAGCACGCTCGACCCAGGCTCCCGGGTCCAGACGGAAGAACGCGCAGATCGTCCGCAGGACGGCGGCTGGCTCGGCCACGAGGTCCTCGAAGCGCACTTCGAGGTACTGGTCGGCGTCGAGACTACGCAGCGCGCGGTAGCCGTGCAGCACCTGGTCGCACCAGTACCGGCCGAAGTACCGCGCCGGAGGGCGCGCGCGCAGCAACTGGCTCACCGCGTCCTCGCCCGCAGGATCAGGCGGGGCGTAGAAATCCAGCGCGCCGAGCTCGCCAACCTTTTTGCCCGAGTCGAGTGGCGCGTCGTACAGAAGACAGATCGGCAAGCGGAAGGCGTGGTGTTCACGCATGGACAGCGCCGCCTCCGGACCGTCGCGGTGAATGTGGACGAAGCGCGCGCCTGGAAACGCCTGCTGGAGTGGCTCGAGGTAGTCGATCGACGAACCGGCGCGCTCGATCCAGTGCTCGCGGCCGAAGCGCTGCAGGAGCCAGGCGAAGAGGGCGTCGAAGTGCCGAGCCGGTTCCTGCACCGGGAGGGACGGCAGAAACGCCATGACTTCGTCGAACAACGCATCGGGATCATCGGAGAGCCACGGCAGCATCGACACGAGAATCCACGGCAGATCCTCGTCGCGGCGGCGCCGCCCGCGACCGAAGGGGTAGGTCACCTCCTCTACCGGATAGCCACGGCGCAGCACTGCGGTGAGCATGGGTTGTGGGGTCGAGAGCAATGCCGCGAAATCCGTGCCCGTCATCGGCTCAGGCGCAAACCGCCGGCTCGGGTCGAGGCCGTTGAATACCTCGAAGAGCGACAGCGTCGCCGGGTTCTGGGCCAGCATGCGCGACAGCAGCGTGGAGCCGCATCGACCCGTGCCCACGACGAATCGAGCCGTGAGATCCTTCGTGCCTCCCATTGCGACGGGTCGGATGTTCGCACATTATTGGGACGCTGTGAAACCGAGTGACTCTTTTCCCACCGGCCCGCCGGCTGCGGCGCCGGACCCGGCCGACCCGCGCGTCATGAGCGGCGCAATCTGGACCGACCTGTTGGCTGCGCTCGACCGCAGTCGGCAGATTGTTCTCGGCGAGGGGGTTCCGGCGACGCCGCGCGACCGCGCCGAAGGGTTCCGCTACCTGCTCCGCTTTCTTGCTGCTGGCAATGTTCTCTGTGTCGAGCATGCGGATCCGGACTATCCGGAGTTCGGGCGCATGGTCGACCACACCATGCCCTGGGGCCTCGATGCGCCGGACTGCCTCTATCTCTTCGCTCCCATCCGGGGCGACGCCACCTATCGCGTGCACGGCTTTCGCGGCACGGCAAACCACATCGACGTGCAGGCGAATTTCGGCCACTTCGCGCTCGGCGACATCTCACAGTGGGGCACGATCTCGTCGCTGAACGGATTCGAGCTCGAGGTTGGCGCGGACGGGCGGGTGGAAATCTGGCTGGGTCCCGAGCCGGCGCCCACGCCGCGGCTCCGAAACTGGATGAAGCTCGCGCCGGGCGCGCGCTTCCTGCTCATACGTCAGTACTTCAACGACTGGGAGAACGAGCGCCCGGCCGACCTCGTGATCGAGCGCGTCGGCGCGGCCTACCCGGCACCGCCGCCAAGGTCGGACCAGATCGCGGAGCGCCTCGACCTGCTCCGCACCTGGATCGAGAAGGGAGGGGCGCTCTGGGAGCGCATGAGCCGGATGCTGGTCGAGGCGATGCCGCCGAACACGCTGAACGTCTTCTTGCCGCGTCCCGAGGAGGCCGGAGCGGGCATGAAGGGGCAGGTGTACGGCATGGGCAACTTCCACTGCGCTCCGGAGGAGGCGGTGATCCTCAGCTTCACGCCGCCGCGCTGCCACCACTGGAGCGTGAGTCTCGCCAACTGGTGGTGGGAGAGCCTGGACTTCGCGACGCGCCAGTCATCACTGAACGGGCATCAGGCACGTCTGGACGAGGATGGCGTCTTCCGCGGCGTGATCGCGCACCGTGACCCGGGTGTCCCCAATTGGATCGACACGGCCGGGTACACGCGCGGCTCGCTGGCCGTGCGTTTTCTCCTTGCGGAGTCGGCGCCCGAGGTGACGGCCCGCGTCGTGCCGCTCGCAGAGGTGCGCCGGCACCTGCCCGCGGAGACGCCGGTCGTGGACGCGGCCACGCGCGCTGCAATCCTGGAACGGCGCCGGCACGCCGTCTGGCGCCGGTACCGGAGGTAGGGGGGCGATGGCCCCGCTCGACTACGAGCACGACGGCCCGGTCGGCCTCGTGCGGATGGACGACGGCAAGGCTAACGCGATTTCGGAACCTTGGCTGGCCGAGCTGAACCGGCTGCTCGATGAGGCAGAGCGCGACGCGAGCTGCGCCCTCATCGTGCATGGGCGCGAGGGCTTCTTCTCGGCGGGGCTCGATCTGAAACTGCTGCCGGCGCTGCCGGCGGACGAGCTGCGCGGCGTGAGCCGCACGTTCGTGCGCACCGTCGAGCGCCTCTTCCTGTTTCCGAAGCCCGTGATCGCCGCTTCGCCCGGGCACGCACTCGCTGCGGGTTTCATGCTGTACTGCGCGGCCGACCTGCGGCTCGCGCTCGACGACGGCCGCTCGCGCTACGGCTTGAACGAGGTCGAAGGCGGCGTCCCGCTGATCGGTGTGACCGCAGCCGTTTGCGCCGAAGCACTGCCGCCCGCCGAGCGACCGCGCGTCCTGCTGCACGGCCGCCAGCTCACCGCGCGCGAAGCCCACGCCCTCGGGGTGGTGCACGATCTCGTGGCCGGCGGGGAGGCCCTCCTCGCGCTCGCGCGCGACCGCGCGCGGGCGCTGGCCCATGTCATGCACAGAGGCGCGGCGGCTTACCGCCTCAGCAAGCTCGCGCTCCGCCGTCCCGTCATCGAGAGCGCCGCCCGCATCGGCGACGAGCTGGCGCACCAGGTGACGGGCAATGTCCTGGCCGGCCTCGGGCGCCAAGGCGGGAAGGATTCCGCGTAACATCGTCCGCTGTTTCTAGCGGCGCGCGGGTCACCGCGGAGGCAAGTCGGCACGTTCCCCTGGAACTCGACTCTTCTTCCGCCACCCACGACGGCTCGCGGCGGGATGACAGAACTCATCTTTTTTGGTGCCCAACCTCCTTTGCAGATCGCCGCTGCGGAGCCCAGGTGGCGGGCATGGAAGGGGGAGGGCATAGATGAGAACGCCCGCTCTCACTTGGCCGGCCGCAGTTGTGCTCTCCGACACGATGTGCGCGCAGCCACGCGTCAATCTCGGAGGCTTCCAAATGAAACTGTTTTTGTGCGCCCTTGCAGTAGAGCTCGTTTGGGTTGCATCGGCTGCGGGCCAGGCACCTGTTTGCCCGCCTGCGCCGCGGACCTGCCGCGCGGCGGAAAAATCCATGTTACATGTGCACAACCGGCTCAAGGACAGCTACGCCATCGCCGTCAGCAACGGTCAGGTGGTGGGTTCTGCACAACCTGCCGGCGACGCGGAATTTCGCGCCTTCAGTTGGACGCAAGCCAGCGGGATGCGCGACCTCGGCACGCTAGGCGGCACCGGGAGCGACGCCTTCGCCGTCGATGGCGGTCAGGTGGTCGGGGAGTCATACACCGCCGGCGGGGCGCCGCATGCTTTCAGTTGGACGCAAGCCGGC
>JBBITY010000177.1:0-6994 GCA_037440565.1 Desulfurellales bacterium | reverse complement strand
CTACCAGGACTTCGCGAGCGGCTACTTTTCCTTCTATATCAGCGGTCCATGGAACATCGGCGAGTTCAGCCGGCGCTTGCCCGCCGCGATGCAGGACAAGTGGGCGACGGCGCCCCTCCCCGGGCCCGATGCAGAGCGGCCCGGCGTGTCGATTGCCGGCGGAGCCAGCCTGGCCCTCTTTCGGTATTCCGCGCACAAGGCCGCAGCATGGATCGAGTACCTGTCCGAGCCGGCGCAGCAGATCGAGTTTTACCGCCTCACCGGCGACCTCCCTGCGCGGCAGGCGGCCTGGGCGGACCGAGCGCTGGCAGAGAACCGCCACGCGCGAGCGTTCTGGCGGCAGTTGCAGCACGTCCGCTCGACGCCGAAGATTCCCGAGTGGGAACGCGTCGCCAGCAAGATCGCCCAGTATGTCGAGGCGGCGATTCGTGAAGACATGACGGCCGACCAAGCGCTCACCGCGTTGGACAAGGAGGTCGACGCGGTGCTCGAAAAGCGGCGCTGGATGTTGCGGCGGGCGCAGCATGCACAGGACCGCGAAGAGGCCGAGCGAGTCAGGCGATGAGCGTGCGCCGGCTTCGCCGCGACAGCCTCGGCTACTGGTTTCTGGCCCCCGCGCTCGGCGCCATCGCGGCGTTCTTCTTTCTGCCGGTCGCCGCGTCGCTTCTCTTGAGCCTGACCGACTTCGACATTTACGCTATCGCCGACTGGAACAATCTCCGGCTGCTCGGATTCGAGAACTACGCCCGCTTGTTTCGCGATTCACTCTTCTGGATCGCACTCAGGAACACGGTGTACTTCGTTGCGGTCGGCGGGCCGCTGTCCGTAACCGCATCGCTCGGAACAGCCCTGCTGCTCAACGCGCGGTTCGTGCGCTTGCGGGGCTTGTTTCGGTCCGTGTTCTTCCTGCCTGTGGTCACCACGCTGGTCGCCGTGGCCGTCGTGTGGCGCTACGTCTACCACCCGCGCTACGGGCTGTTGAATTACGGCCTGTCGCTGCTCGGCGCCGGCCCGATCGATTGGCTCGGCGACCCGCGTTGGGCGATGCCCGCGATCATTCTGATGGCGGTGTGGAAGAACTTCGGTTTCAACATGGTGATCTTCATCGCCGGGCTGCAGAACATCCCCGAACGCCTGTACGAAGCGGCGTCCATCGACGGCGCCAGTGCGTGGCGGCAGTTTCGCCACGTCACGCTGCCGATGTTGGCGCCGACGTTCCTGTTCGTCACCGTCATCACGGCCATCGGGTATTTCCAGCTTTTCGCCGAGCCGTACGTGATGACACAGGGCGGTCCGGCGCACAGCACGCTGAGCATCGTCTTGCTGATGTACGAGCAGGGCTTCCGGTGGTGGAACCTGGGGTACGCTGCAGCGGTGGCGTTTGTGCTTTTCGCAATCATCCTGTCCGTGACACTGGTGATGACGAAGGCGCGGCCGCTGGCGGCGGGTTTCCAATCGCCGGCGAGGCAGGAGGAGTCAGGATGAAGCGCGCCGCGCGTACAGCTCTGCTCCACCTCGCGCTCGCGGCTGGCGCTTCGCTCACTCTCCTGCCGTTGCTCTGGATGGTGGCGGCATCGCTGATGCCCGCCGGTGAGGCCACGGCTATGCCCCCGCGGCTATGGCCCAGCGCGATCACGTTCGAGCACTACCGCGCGCTGTTCACGCGGCTCGACCTGGCGCGGTCGCTGCTGAACAGCGCGCTGCTCGCGACGGCGATCACGCTCATCTCGCTGCTGTTGAACTCGATGGCGGGATACGCGTTGGCGAAGTTCAACTTCCGCGGCCGCGACCCGCTTTTCCGCGTGCTGCTCGGCGCGCTGGTCATTCCGGGGCAGGTGGCCATGCTGCCTCTCTTTCTCCTGCTCAAGGAGATGGGAGTCATCAACACGTACTGGGGCGTGATCATTCCCGGCATGGCGAGCATCTTCGGCATTTTCATGGTCCGCCAGTACGCCCTCACCATCCCCGACAGC
This sequence comes from Desulfurellales bacterium, assembly GCA_037440565.1. Classification (GTDB taxonomy): domain Bacteria; phylum Desulfobacterota; class Binatia; order HRBIN30; family CADEER01; genus JBBITY01. Next base: position 5,021 of record JBBITY010000177.1, on the reverse strand, counting down.
CTGCTCGATGCGGCCCGCATCGACGGTGCCGGCGAATGGCGCATCTACTGGTCGCTCGTCCTGCCGTCGTGCAAGCCGATCCTGGTCACGCTTGCCGTCTTCACGTTCATGGGCGCGTGGAACGACTTTCTCTGGCCCCTCATTGTGCTGACGGACCGCGACCGCTATACGCTGCCGGTGGCCCTCGCCAATCTCGTGGGCGAGCACGTTCAGGATACGGAGTTGATGATGGCCGGTGCGGTCTTGACCGTGGCGCCCGTCATCGCGCTTTTCGCCTTGCTGCAGAAATACTACATTGAAGGCCTCATGGGCGGTGCGGTCAAAGGATAGCCTTTCCCTCCCGCCCGCTCGTCCGCCGTCCCCGTCGCGCTCCGGGCATTCACCGGGCGCGGCGCCGAGCGCCGCTCGCAGAACGCCTGCAGACGGCTGCGGGGCCCCTGACTGAAGACTGTCGTTCGCCCGCGGCGCGGCCGGGTTGGGAGCGCGTTTTGCATAGCATTGAGCACTCAAGAGGTGCGGGTCTTCGAACATGACGGACGAAAGGCTTCTCGTGCGACGCAGCATGCTGGCTGCCATGCGACAGGGCCGGCTGATCCTGGTCGCACTCGCCCTGCTGTGCCGAGCTGCGGCGCTGGCCGACGACCCAGTAGCGAGCGATCCCGCCCTGGACGAGTTCGACGATCTCAAGGGCTGGAGCACCAGCGTCTCCGAGGGAGCGAGTCTGGAGATCGCGCAGGACACTGGCCATACGGGCATGGGCATGCGGCTGGATTTCGATACGTGATTGCCCGAAAAGCTTTCGAGGTCAGCCTGCCCGCGAACTACGCGTTCGCCTTCCAGATGCGCGCCGAGGCGACGCCGAACAACTTCGAGTTCAAGCTGGTCGACCGCGCGGGCGAGAACGTCTGGTGGTACCGGCAGCGGGATTTCAACTTCCCGGCCGAGTGGCAGCAGATCACCATCAAGAAGCGGCGTCTCGAATTCGCGTGGGGTCCGGCCGGAGGCGGAGCCCCGAAGCGCATCGCAGCCATCGAGTTCGCGATCTCCGCCGGTGCCGGCGGTAGGGGATCCGTCTGGATCGACGAATTGCGGCTCGTGGAACGCGAGCCCGAAGATCATGTGCATCTCAAACCGAAAGTCAGTGCGTCCACCTCCGCCGCCGATCACGACCCCGGGCTCATCCTCGACCAAGATCCGCAAACGAGCTGGCGGAGCGGTGCCCTGGCGGCCAATCAGTGGGTGCTGATCGACTTCCTGCGCACCCGCGAGTACGGTGGCCTGGTGATCGACTGGGATCCGGAAGACTATGCGACGGCGTACCAAGTCCAGGTGTCCGACGACGGAGAGAGCTGGACGCCCGCTTACGTCACCACCCGCGGCAACGGCGGTCGCGATTACGTCTACATGCCCGACGCCGAATCGCGGTACATGCGGTTGGAGCTGCAACAGAGCAGTCGCGGGCAGGGTTACGCGATCCGCGACGTCGCGGTGAAGCCCTTCGCCTTCTCCGCCTCGCCGAATCAGTTCTTCGAAGCACTGGCCGCCGATGCGCCCCCCGGGACCTACCCGAAGTACTTCTCCGGTCGGCAGACCTACTGGACCGTCATCGGCGTCAACGGCGACGACAAGGAAGGGCTCCTGAACGAGGAAGGGATGCTCGAAGTTGACAAGGGCGCGTTCTCGATCGAGCCCTTTCTCTACGTCGATGGCGCGCTTCTCACCTGGGATTCCGTGCGCACCGCGCAGGAGCTGGAACGAGGGTACCTGCCGATCCCCTCCGTGACATGGCAACACGACCGGGTGAGTCTGCGCGTCACCGCGTTCGCCGCCGGCAAACCCGGCGCGTCGGCGCTGTATGCCCGCTACCACGTCGCGAACACCACCGACACCAACCAGACCATCGCTCTGTTTCTCGCCATCCGCCCATTTCAGGTGCTCCCGCCATGGCAGTCCCTCAATATGGTCGGGGGTGTCGCCTCCGTGCGCGAGATCGCGTTCGACGCGCGCACGGTGTGGGTAAATCACGAGAAAGCGGTCATCTCGTTGACCCCTCCCGATCACTTCGGCGCGGCGGCGTTCGAGGAGGGGTTGGTGACCGACTTTCTGCGCGAAGGCAAGGTGCCGCCGCGGGCGCAGGCGTCCGATCCGTTGGGATACGCCTCCGCCGCCCTCCAATACCACCTCAACCTCGCCCCGGGTGGTTCCCAGGACATCGACCTCGCGATCCCGTTCCATGACCCGGACGTCGTCACCGGGACGGCCACGAACGAGACCGGGGCGTACGTCAGCGCCCAACTCGAGGAGACGGCGCGCGTGTGGGAGACCATGCTGGGGCGCGTCGACATCCAGCTCCCACCGGTGGACGGACAAGTTGCGCGCACGCTGAAGAGCACCCTGGCGTACACCCTGATCAACCGGGACGGTCCGGCCATCCAGCCCGGCTCGCGCACGTACGCGCGCTCGTGGATTCGTGACGGGGCGATGACTTCGGCGGCGCTGCTGGAGATGGGATTCCCGGAAGAGGTGCGCGAGTTCATCCGCTGGTTTGGGCAGCACCAGTTCACCGACGGCCGGATTCCCTGCTGTATTGATTGGCGCGGCGTCGACCGCGTGCCCGAGCACGACAGCAACGGGGAGTTCATATACGCGGTCGCTGAGTACTACCGATTCACGCGCGATATCGGCTTCCTACACGAGATGTGGCCGGCGGTTGTCCGGGCCGTGGAGTTCATCGATTCGCTGCGGAAGCAGCGGATGACCGACCGTTTCCAGCAGCCCGACAAGCAGGTCTTTTACGGCCTGTTGCCTGAATCGATCAGTCACGAGGGCTACTCCGCGCATCCCGTGCACTCCTACTGGGATGACTTCTTCGCGCTGCGCGGTCTGAAGGATGCCGCCCATCTGGCTGTGGCCGTGGGCGACGACGAGCGCGCGGCCGGCTTCGCGGCGCTGCGCGACGCCTTCCAGGAGGACCTGTATGCATCGCTGGCCATGGTCATGGCCGCGCGCGGCATCGACCACATTCCCGGGTCGGTGGAGCTGGCCGACTTCGACCCGACCTCGACCGCCATTGCCCTGACGTTGGGGAGTGAACAGTCCCACCTGCCGCAGCCGGCGCTGCAGCAGACCTTCGACCGGTACTACAAGCACGTGCAAGAGCGGCGGCAGACGGTGAATGGATCCGACGGCTACACGCCGTACGAGTTGCGCAACGTCGGCGCGTTCGTCCGACTCGGCCAACGCGATCGCGCGTTCGAGGTGCTCGAAACCATGCTCGCGGATCAGCGGCCAGCCGCCTGGAATCAGTGGCAAGAGATCGTATGGCACGATGCGCGGGCGCCCCGTTTCATCGGTGACATGCCGCACACGTGGGTGGGCTCGGGTTTCATTCAGTCCGTCCGCACGATGTTCGCGTACGAGCGCGAGGCTGACCACGCGCTCATCGTCGCCGCCGGCTTGCCCGCCGAATGGGTCATGAGCGACTCCGGCGTGGCCGTGAAACGCCTTCCCACGTACTATGGCGTGCTGAACTACACGCTGCGCAGCGAGGGCGCGAACGCCCTGCGGCTGCGGCTCTCCGGCGACCTTGCGATCCCTCCCGGCAAGATCGTGCTCGCGCCCCCGCTGCCCGGACCGCTCACCGCCGTGCGCGTGAACGACAAGCCGATCGAGACCTTCACGGCCGACAGCGCGACCATCGGCGAAGTCCCGGCTGACGTCGCGTTCGAGTACTGAGCTACTGCGAATTCCGGACTTCTTTGCGCGGCGCGAAGGATTGCGCGTGCGTCGCTCCCGCGAAGCTTGTCCTCGCGAAGACGGGGAGCGGGAAATCCGGGCTTGTCGCGTTCCCGCCCTTCTCACCTGGATGCCCGCCCCACGCCTTCGCGGGGGCAGGCTGTCCGCGGGCATGAGGACCGGGCATCCCGTGGGTTGCGAGCGAAGCCCGCGCTCAGGGTTGGTGAAAAATCCCTGGGGTGGAGCAATGCTCCACCCCTCAAGAATGGTGACGCTGCAGAGCAGCTCCAGTCTTGCGGGCGGGAGCACCGCTCCCGCCCTTCCACCGTATTGCGGCCTCTCGCCGCGGGAAGGATTTTTTCATAAGCTCTGCGGCCCTTGCGCTGCGCAGCTAAAAGTTGGTAGTGGTTGGCCGCGCTGTCTGTTGACCCGGGGGAGGCAACTTGTGCGGGGAAATGGCGACCTCATTCTGTTCAGGCGGCTCCGAGGTGTGATCGTAGCGGCGGCGGTGGTCGCGATCGGCGCGGCTCTCTTTTCGGCGGCAGCTGGTGCTCAGACGTGCAACGACAGCGACCCGTGCACCGTCTCCGACATGTGCGTCAACGGCGAGTGCCGCGGTTCGCCCAAGGCGTGTCCGGACGACGGGGACCCGTGCACCCTGGAGTCTTGCAACCCCTCCAACGGGGAGTGCGTCACGAACACGAACCCCTGCAATGACGGCAACTCGTGCACGGAGGATTCGTGCGAGACGAACGTCGGATGCAAGCACGTGAACAAGCAAGAGGGAGTGGCCTGTGACGATTACAACGAGTGCACTACCGGCGATCAGTGCAATACGGGCGGGCGGTGTGTCGGGACGGCGGTGCCGAACGGCACTCCGTGCGGCGTCGTCGCGGTCGGGCCGGGGGGTGGAGCGTCAAGCGATCCCTGCACTCCGGAGTGCCAAGACGGAGAATGCGATTACAGCGCCAACGACGGCGAGTCCTGCAGCGATGACCTCGACTGCACCGAGGACGACACATGCTGGGGCGGGGAGTGCATCGGCACTTCCACGTGCGAGGGAGATCCGTGCGCGGTGACTTGGTGCACGGATTCGGGGTGCGTGGCGATCGACAAGTGCCCGGCGGCCAATTTCGACTGCGGCATCGCGGGCGCCTGCGATCCGGAGACGGGGGAATGCCTCATCGAGCCCACGAATCAAGGAGAAAGCTGCGACGACAACAATGAGTGTACCGTCGCCGACCGCTGCGTGGCCGGCGCGTGCACGGGCACGGCAATCGGGATCG
>JBBITY010000176.1:0-7031 GCA_037440565.1 Desulfurellales bacterium | reverse complement strand
TCGGTGGCGATGGCGGACAGGAGCACCACGATGATCGCGGCCGAGAGGTCGTCTTCGTTGAGCCCCGCCGCGTGCCGTCCGGCCTGCCGCGTCCGCCGCGTCCAGAGTTTCGCTCACACTGGGGACCACGCCGGCCTGGCGGAGGGCGTCGATGAAACCGAGGAGGCGCTCTTTCACGATCTTGCCGCCGCGGCGAGCAACGCCGACGTCTTCCCCTCCGCCTTGCGCAAATCTTCTTCGTGCTTGAGCACGAGGTTGAGCGTCTGGCGCACGGCCGCCGGCGTCAGCTCCTTGATCTGCAACGCGCGCAGGGCGCGCGCCCAGTCGAGCGTTTCGGCGATGCTCGGGGCCTTGCGCAGATCGAGCTTTCGCAGGCTGTTCACGAAGCGCGCGACTTGCTCCTGCAGCCGCGGCTCTAAGTCCGGCACCTTCAACGCGACGATTTCCCGTTCTTTTTCAACCCCGGGAAAATCGAGCCACAAATAGAGGCAGCGGCGCTTGAGCGCTTCGGAGAGTTCCCGGGTGCGGTTGGAGGTGAGGACCACCACTGGGCGGTGGAGCGCGCGCACGGTTCCGAGCTCGGGGATGCTGACTTGAAAATCGGAGAGCAGTTCGAGCAGGAAGGCCTCGAACTCCTCGTCCGCCTTGTCGATCTCGTCGATCAGGAGTACCACGCGGCGCGGCGCGGTGATCGCGCGCAGCAACGGGCGCTCCAGCAGATACTCGTGCGAGAACACGTGCTGCGTCACCTCTTCCCACGTCAGATCGGCCGCGCGGTCGGCCTGAATGCGCAGCAACTGCTTCTGGTAGTTCCATTCGTAGAGCGCCTTCGCCTCGTCGAGCCCCTCGTAGCACTGGAGGCGGATCAACTCCGCATGCAGCGTTTCCGCCAGTACCTTGCCGATCTCGGTCTTGCCGGCACCGGCCGGCCCCTCGGTGAGCAGCGGTTTCTCCAGGATCAGCGCCAGAAAAAGCACCGTCTCCACCGCTTCGGTGGTGATGTAGCGGGCGCGGCGCAAGCCATCGCGCACCGTGTCGCGTGTGATCTCCACGCCCGCGATCATGACGGTCGCGGCGGCAGGCGGTCAAGGCGGCGCGGAGCGGGGTCGGCCGGCGGGTTTCGAGGGTCGGGTGTTGGCTGAGATACCGATACCTGACACCCGGCACCCCAAACCCGCACCGGCACGGGCCGTCAGCCCGCCCGCAGGCGGCTGGCGTTGGCGACGACAAGGAAGCTGTTGGCGATCATTGCCGCCGATGCGATCAGCGGATTCAAGGCGCCGGCCGCGGCGATCGCCAGCGCGCCGGCGTTGTACGCGAAGACCCAAAACAGGTTCTGGCGAATCACGCGGCGCACGCGGCGCGCGTAGCCGATCACCCACGGCACGCGGCGGAGGTCGTCGCCAACGACGGCAATGTCCGCCGTCATGCGAGTCAGATCCGTTGCGTCCCCCACAGCGATCCCGAGATCGGCCGCCGCCAGCGCCGGCGCGTCGTTGATGCCGTCGCCCACCATCGCCGCGCCGCCCCGCGCGCGGCACACGCGGAGGCGGGCGACTTTCTCCTCCGGCAGGAGGCCCACCTCGGCGTCCGGCGGCGCGATGAGCGCCGGCACGAGTGCCGCCGCTTGCCGGTCCCCGGTGAGAAGACCGACGCGCACCCCGAGTGCGCGCAGCGCCGCCAGCGCCGGTGCGGCCTCCGGCCGTGGTGCCTCGGCGAAGCGCAGTGTCCCGAGGAGCCGGCGCGCCCGCCAAACAAACACCGCCGTGGCATCCCCAGCCGCGCGCGCCTGCAGTGCGGCGCAGTCCACACCGAGCTCTTCTGCAGCGAAGCGGAGACTGCCAGCACTGACCGGTTCGCCGTTCACCCTGCCGCGGACGCCGCGGCCGGGGATAACCTGCACCCCGATGGCCCCCTCGGACCCGTGGCCCCTCGAACCCTCGACCGCTTCCCTCTCCTCCTCCCGGGCCGCCTCTGCCCCCTCTCCCGCACGACAGCGGGCGCGGGCGAGGATCCCGCGGCCGCTACCACTGATCCCGAAGGAACCCTCACCCTCGCCGCTTCGACTTGGCGCACGACAGGCCTCCCCCGCAGGCGATGCGGGGGCGGGAACCTCTGCGGTGCCGATGGAACCCTCGGTTGTGCTGCCCCACCCGCGCGGCCGCGCTTCTTGTTCCTCCTTCCACGCGGCGGCGATCGCTCTCGCCAGCGGATGTGTGAGTCCGGCTTCGAGCGCGGCGGCGATCTGCAGCAGCTCACGGCGCGACAGTGCACTGCCGGGTGCCGGCTCGATCGCGACCAGCCGCGGCGTGCGCTCGGTGAGCGTCCCGGTCTTGTCGAAGAACACGTGCTCGATCGCTCCGGTCCGTTCGAGCACGGCAGCGCTGCGGATGATGACACCGCGCCGTGCCGCAGTGACGAGCCCGGTCCACACAGCCACCGGTGTGGCGATGCCGAGACCGCAGGGACAGGCGACGACCAGCACGGCGAGCCCGACCAGAATGCCGCGGTCCGGCCCGGCTCGCAGCGCCCAGAACCCGGCGGCGAGGGCCGCAACAGTGATTACCGCCGGCACCATTACGGCCGCAACGCGATCGGCCAGCCGCTCGGCTCGCGCGCGTTCGCGTCGCGCCGCATCGAGCAGCGCCGCAATGCGGGCGGCGGCGCTCTCCGCCGCCCGCGCCGTCACCCGCACCAGGAACAGCCCGTCGATACTGGAGGCACCGCTGGCGACCGGGCTCCCCGGCTCCTTCACGACCGGCCGGCTCTCGCCGGTCAATGCGGATTCGTCGACGCCGCCCACACCATCGAGGACAACGCCGTCGGCGGGGAACGCCTCGCCGGGGGCAACGCGCACCACGTCATCGGGGACCAGCGCGTCGGGCGAAACGTGTTCGACATGTCCGGGGGTCAGGGGAGAGTTTGCCGGCGAACCATTCGGACAAATCCCCCTCGATCCCTCTTTATCGAAGGGGGCCGCGTCGATCCGTGGGCGGGGAGGAAGTTTATCGACGGTCTCTGAACGCGGCAGATTCTCGCAGGGGCCGACCATCCGCGTCGCCAATGCCGGGGCGGGCGCGAGGTGCGCCCCCACGGCCGCGCCGGCCTCCGCCCGTGCTCGCGCTTCGAGGTAGCGGCCGAGCGTCACCAGCACGAGCAACATCGCGGCGGTGTCGAAGTAGACCGCGCCCTCCCGTCCAACGGTGTTCACTACCGACAGCGCATAGGCCGCGCCGGTCCCGACGACGATCAGCGCGTCGGTATTCGGCGCGCCGCGGCGCATGGCCTGCAGCGCGCTCGTCAGAATCGGCCCGCCGAGCAGGAAGAGCACAGGAGCCGTGAAGACAAGCGCGAGAACGCGAAGGACTTGGAACAGGGCACCGTCCGTCGGGACGGCATCGGCCCCGTAGATGTACGGCGCATACGTGGGCATGCTGACCATCATCACGTTCATGCTGAAGAAGATCGCCAGCCCGAGCCGAATGAGGATCACCGCGGCGGCGCCATGTTCGCCGCGTGCACGGGTGATCTGCAGCGCCAGGATGCAGCCGTAACAGCAGAACGGCTCGCGGACGCCCTCGATCGCCGCGCGCACGGGCCGGCGCCCGAGCGGCAGCCCACAGTGGGCGCAGTCGGAAGGAGAGGGGCCTTCTTCTCGGGTTGGCGAGGCTGCCGCCGAGCCTTGCGGGATCCAAGCTGCGCCGCCACCACCGGCCTCGACCCCGGCTCGCCCTCGCAGCGGAGGCGCCGGTCTGCGGCTGCCGAAACCCGAAACCATTTCCGTGGAGCTGAGCGCGTGTCAGGAAATCCACCGGGGGAGCAATGCTCCACCCCTCAAGAGCGGTGCCGGTGCAACGGAACTCCAATCTCGAGGGCGGGAGCACTGCTCGCCCTTCTCCCGGGTGTCACGGCCCGTCCCGACGGGATTTCTTCACAAGCTCTGACTCCTACGGCAGCAAATTCACGATCAAGTACACGGCCCCGAAGATGAAGAACGCCAGCCACAAGAGCGCGATCCACCACGGCGCGGGATGGCTCTCGTAGGTGTGGTGCGCTTCGTCCAGCTCCGTATCCGGGCGCGAGGCCTCGGCCGGGCTGGCCCCGGTCGGGGTCAGAATCGGCCCGATCGCACGCGGTCGCTCTTCAGTCATGGCCACCTCGGGTCCCCAGCTCGCCGCCGCGTTCGATCTCGCGGTCCAACTCGAGGAGCCGAAACTTCGGCCGCTCGACGTCGCGGAACTTGCCCGTGAGCACCGCCCATAGCGTGAGGAACACGATCGGCAGCATGCCGATCAGGTACAAGCCGACCGCCACGACACCGAAGCCTTCGACGTCGTCCTTGACGATGGTTGCCGCGAACTGGGTCGTCTTGTACGCGAAGCCGAGCCCGGCAATCACCAGCACGGCGGCGGCGAAGCCGAGCACGACGGTGGAGCGAACGCGCGAGCGGCGCAAAATCCCCCCTGGTCTCCCTGGGCGAAAGGGAGGCGTCCGCCCATGCGATCTCCCCTGGTCGCTCATTGCTGCCCTCCGCTCACGGCGGGCATGTTGTAGATGGTCAGCGGCACCTCCGGCACCCAGCTCCCCAGCCACTGCACGTAGGCCACCAACGCCAAGCCCGTTTCATTCGGCCGCCGCTGCTCGTCGAAGAACCACGGGTACGACGGCATGACCGAGTACGGAGCCACGCTGCGCGGGTCCCAGAAGTGGGCGACGTGCCAGTCGTTCGAGTGCTTGCCGCTTTCGCGGATGAGGTCCGGGCCGACCCGCCGCGTGCCGAAGAGGTGGGGAAGATTCATCAGGTTCTGGTACTCGGCGGGCGTCGACACGGGACCGAAGCGCAGATCCTCCTTCGACACGGGTCGCACAAACTGCGAGTGGCAGTGCCAGCACGCTTCGGCAATGTAGGCCGCCTTCCCGCGACGGAGCGCGCGCGCGAAGCTCGCGGCGTTGGGCTCGCCAAAATAGCGCCGGAACTCCTCCGGGTAATCGGCCGCCAATTGCGCGAACTCCGGAGGAGCGCTCTTCGCCAGCTCCTCGACCGGCACGACGCTCAGCTTGCGGAGGGTCACCATCGGCAGCAACCCTTGCAGGACGAAACCGAGCAGGAACGTGATCACCCCGGCGATGAGGAAACTCGCTCCGAATCGCTCCATGCGTCACTCAATCCAAGAACCTTGCTGGAACCCTACCGCGGGCTGCCGCCCGCGACCCAAACGTCATTCCGGCGAGCGCCGGCATCCAGTCATCCGCGTAGTGGTCTTCGAGGATCGACTCTGGATGCCGGCCCTCGGCCCCGACGATCCGAGCATCCCGTGGGTTGCGGGCCTCGAGCCCGCTTGTGTTCATCTGTGTTTTCATCACGCCGGGTTCTTCCCCGTCAGCCCCGTGTTTCTTGCGTCTCTCGGCCCTCACGCGCGGGCTGCGGCCGGTACCGCGCCGCAGCTCGGCGCCGTCGCCGGTTGTCGCGCTGTTGCCCACAGCGCGTAAAAGAATAGGCTCTGGCCGGCGATGATCAGCACCCCCGCCAGCGTGCGCGTCCACCAGAACGGCATCGACGCCACCACCGATACGCCCCAGTGACTCAGCATCGCCCAACTGAAGCCCTGCACCAGGCCCGCGGCCGTCAGGTCGACGACCATCAACGTGAGCCCGACGAGCGTGAGCCAGTAGTGCGCCGTCAGCAATGACGGCGCTGCCCAGGGCCGGCCCACAGCGCGCGGCCACAGCTCCAGGAATATGCCCATGATCCAAAACCCGAAGACGCCGAACATCACCATGTGCGCGTGGCCAACGACCCAGTCGGTGAAGTGGATGATTTTCTGGAACGTCAGCGTCACCTGGAAGGCACACTGGAGGCAGGTGAGCGCGTACATGACCATGCCGGTGTAAAACCAGCGCAGGGCGAGGTTGCCCCGGATGGCGTCAGCGCGCCCGTGCAGCGTACCGAAGAAGTTCACGATCACGGTCAAGACGACGACCTCGACGGCAATCGTCGCCACGACCGCGCCGTACTGCGCGTACATCGGAATCGGGCTGAACAGGAAGTGGTGCACGCCCTGCATCGGATAGAAGAACGCGAGACCCCAGAAGCCGATGAGCGAGAGGGCGTGACTCCACACCGGCTTGCGCAACAGCAGCGGCACGAAGAAGTACATCAGCCCCCAGCCGATGGGCGTGACGAACAAACCCACCAGGTCGTGGATGAACAGGCCGGTGATCGCCGCGCCGGCGGTACCGGGCACCCAGAACTGCGGCAGGTAGTTGCCCATGAAGTACACCAGACCGGTCCAGGCAAAGGCGGCGAGGAAGTACCAGAGGCTGACGTACAGGCCCTGCTCGCCGCTGCGAAGGATCGGGACCGACATGTTGACCACCAGCAGAATGAGTCCGACCAGGATCAGCGGGTCGACGAAGATGGGCGTCTCGCCCCATTCGATGGCCTGCCCGTATCCGGCGAGCTGCCCGACAATGGTGAGCACCATGAAGAGCTGCCACGCGGCGAAAATGAACCAGCCGAGGCGGTCGGAGAGAATCGGCTGCTTGGTCATGCGCGGAACGGCGAAGAGCAAACCGGCGATGAAGGCGTTGGCGATGAACCCGTACGCGGCCATGTTGGTGTGCACCATGCGCACCCGACCGGGCGACAACCACTCGATGCCAGGAAATGGATAGAGGTTGTTGAACTGCATCGCATACGACAGCCCGCCCAGCAGGGAGACGGCGAGAAGCACGGCGCTGGCGACGAGGTGCCAGCGGACGAGATCGAGGTTGACCAGGGGACGACCCCCGACGGTGGCGATCACGGCCGCGTCTCCTTCCGGGCAGCGCTGGTCGCCGGCGCACGCAGCGAGAGAATGTACGAGACCAGGTTCCACGTGTCGCCCGCAAAAATGCTCTCGTTGTCAGGCTCGCTGAAGATGTCGAAATACGACGGCATCGCCGTGCCGCCGACGCCGGTCATGAACGTGCGGTAGATGTCCTGCGCCGTGGGCCCGCTCTTGAGACGGCCCTTGGTGAAGTCGAACGGC
>JBBITY010000175.1:0-7062 GCA_037440565.1 Desulfurellales bacterium | reverse complement strand
AACGGATTGAACAAATTGCACGGATTTCCTGAGCTGTCGGTACTGGTTCCGGTTTCTTCGTGCGGCGCGAAGGTTTTCGCGTGCGTCATTTGCTTGCCCCCGCGAATGCGTGGGGCGGGCGTCCAGGTGGGGTCTTGAGGGCGGGAGCACTGCTGTCGCCCCTTTCCCGCGTGCTCGGGGGGTTCTTCACAAACTCTACGGGATTCCCGTCCGGTTGACGCGGCATTTCGATTCCGCGGATTTTTTCGACGAAGCTCTTGAGTCTGTACCTGGATACGCCGGCTATTTTGCTCCTGAGCGGCAAGACGATCGACTTCGGACGGCTGAAGCAGGCCAGAGCGGACGCCGGCTGCCCGCACGGGTCCGCCGGATTTGCTAACGTGTAACGAAACGGCGGGACCGTCGTTCCGAAAAATAGAAGGCGCCGCGTGGGGTGCTGTGGAACAAAGTGACGAAGCGTTGATGACGGCCCTCGCGGCCGGGGATCGAAATGCATTCGAGCAGCTCTATACACGGCACAAGACCATGATGTTCAACTATTTCCTTCGCGCGACGGGGTCGCGGGATCTTGCAGAGGACCTCTTCCAAGAGCTCTTCTTGCGGGTTTTTCGCGCCGCGCGCCGCTACGAGCCGCGGGAACCGTTCCGGGTTTGGCTGTTCACTCTGGCCCGCAACCTCCTCCGCGACCGCTGGCGCCGGCTCAAACGTTCCCCGGACTGGGAAGACAGCGCGACGGAGCCGGCGGATCCGGGGCCCGGGCCGGAGGCGACCCTGGGGCGGCAGCAGGAATGCGCTCGTGTACGCGCGGCGGTGCTACGGCTGCCGCCCGCGCTGCGCGAAGTATTGATTCTCAGCCGCTACCACGGACTGTCGTTCGCCGAGATCGGTGAGATCACATCCTGCACCGAGGGGGCCGCGCGGGTGCGGGCGTTCCGTGCTATCGAGCGCCTGCGCGAGATCCTCACCGAGTCAACACCGCTGCGCTTGGTGAAGTCATGAGCCAGACGAAATGCGATGACATTCTAACCCTGCTTCCGCCCGTGCTGGCAGGGCAAGCGGATGCGATCCAGCAGGCAGCATTCGAGCTGCACGTCCAGGCCTGCGGCCGGTGCGCGCAAATCGTGCAGGCGCATCGAAGCCTCTGGCAACAAATCGAACGCTGGACGGACGAGCTGGTGCCGGCGGAGCTGGACCTCGCAGTGCGGGCGGCGACGGTGAAGCGGCCGGTCCTCTGGCAGCAACCTGTTGTGCAGGTCGCGCTCGCCCTCGGATTCGGCACGCTTGTGTGCGTTGCGGGAACACTGCTGCTCAGCGGCAGCACGAGCCTGCGGGTTTTCCATCCGGCCACCCTGCTCTTCTGGGGTGCGGTGTGGGCAGGCCTGTCGGCGTTTGCCTTTCTGCTCTTCTTCCGCGGCGACGAGCTGGAACCGGCGCAGGACTTGGGCCTGCGGCTGGTTGGTCTTGGCGGGTTGCTCACGCTGGGGTTATCGCTGGCTGTCACCCGCACCTGCTCGGTCGGCAGGCTCATCTCGTACTGCGAGATGCAGCCGTGGACACGTGCCGTCTTCGGCGACCTCGACACCGCCACGAATTATTTCGTGTTCGGAGGGCTGTACGCGCTGCTGCCCCTCTTCTGCGTCTCCTTCTTCCTGGGAGGTCGCTTGCGCCGCTCGCCCGTCATCTCGGGGTTGCTGATGGGAACCCTGTTCCTGGCGTTGAGCCTGCCGGGAATCGTGTTGCAGTGCGGTGCCTTTTCGTTCGGGGTCGCGATGAGCTGGATCGTCGGCGCCGCGTTGGGCTCACTGGTCGCAGGCCCGGTCGGGGCCTGGCTACGGGTGCGCCTGGCGTCACCGAAGGCTGCTGAGCGTTTGGCATGAGGGCGCGGAGGTGAACATATGAGTACGCAATGTCACACGGACTGGGCAGCCGACTGGCGGCGAGCATGGCTCTGGCCGGCTACATTTGCACTTGCGGCGCTCGGATGGCTGATCGTGCCGGCACCGGCGGGTGACGTGGTTGCGGCAGTGGGTTTTGCCGCAGCAGGTGCTCTCTGCGTCGCAAACGCGGTCCATTGCCGCCGAGTGCACTGTGCATTCACGGGGCCGCTTTATCTGATCGCCGCGCTACTCTTCGGCGGCCGACTTGTGGGGCCGCCGATTCCGGCTGCACTCATTGTCACGTTGGCGGTCGTAGGTTCCATCGCCGCGTTTGTCCCCGAGTGGCGCGGGAAGAAGTACTTCAGCGCCACAGTCGTGCCCTCCTCGTGCGGCTCGCAGCAACAGCCGCCCGCCTGAATTTTGTCCGTAACGTTCGTGCGTACACTACGTTCTTGGTTCGACAGGAGGATCTTGACATGAGGGCAGAAAAACTCGGTTTTTTGTCGGCCATCCTTGCCTCGACGTGCTGCACGGTACCGTTGGGCCTGGCGCTGCTCGGCCTCGGCGGTCTCGGCCTGGGGAGTGTGATCGGCGCGTATCACTGGTATCTCGTCGGCGCTGCGGTCGCGCTGCTCGCGCTGGCCTGGGGGTACTTCCTGCGCGAGAAGGGGCGCATGCAGGCGCTCGCCTCGGAACTCAAGAACGAGCGAACGACCAGGGCATCGTTGAGCATCGCCAGCGCGGTGGTTGCCTTCTTCGTTGCGCTCAATGTTTACGCGACTCTGGGAGGCGCAAGGTCGGATGCAATGTCCCAGCCGCTCGCGGCGGAGATCGTGACCGTACCCGTACGCGGCATGAGCTGCGTGTCCTGCGAGTGGCCAATCGAGTCGAACTTGAAGAAGCTCGATGGAGTGCTGGAGGCGGATGCGAGCGCGGCACGCTCGAACGTCACCGTCAAGGTGCGCCCGGGCGCGGTGAGTCTCGATGCCGTTGCGGCCGCGGTGCGCGCCGCGGGGTACGAGCCCGACTTGGCCGCCGCGAAACGTGAAGGGTAACGGGACCATGTTCTTCACACGGCGGAGTGCCCAGCGCGACTTTGATCTGCTGGTCCTCGGCGGTGGCTCGGCCGCCTTTGCCGCGGCGATCCGCGGCGCGGAGCTGGGCGCGAAGGTCGCGATCGCGGAAGCGGGCATGATCGGTGGCACGTGCATCAATCGCGGCTGCCTGCCCACGAAGAATCTCCTCTACGCGGCCGAGCGCTACCATGAGTACCGGAACAATGGCTTCCCCGGCCTGCCGCGTGGTGAGGGCGGGCTCCGTTTCCGTGAGGTCATCGCCCAGAAGCACGCGCTGGTCGAGACCATGCGCAAGCACAAGTACTGGGATATTCTCGAAGCCTACCCGTCCATCAAGTTCCTCGACCGGCCAGCGCGCCTGCTGGGGCCGCACCAGGCGCAGGTCGGGGAGGAGACGCTCACGGCGGACAATTTCCTCATCGCCACGGGTGCCTCACCGGCGCCCCTGCGCGTCGACGGCATCAGCGAGACGCCGTACTTGACCTACAAGGAGGCCCTGGATCTCGAAACACTGCCGCGTTCCATGGTGGTCGTCGGTGGCGGGCCGATCGGCCTGGAGATCGGCCAGATGTACGCCCGCTTCGGCACGCGCGTGACGATCCTGGAAGCGTTGCCGCGGATCGCCCCGCTGGAGGAGCTGGAGATTTCGGATGCCCTTCGGTCGTATCTCGAAGCAGAGGGGATCGAAATCCACACCGATGTCCGGATCACTCGGGTCGGTCAGGGTGAAGGTGTCACGGTCGTGCGTGCCGAACTGGACGGAGAGACTCGCGACTTCCAGGCCGAGAAGCTGCTCATCGCGATCGGGCTCCGGGCGAACACCGCGGACATGGGCCTCGAAACGGTCGGCGTCGAGACCGATTCCCGCGGCGCCGTCGTGGTCGACGACGAGCTGCGCACCACGGCCAAGAACGTCTGGGCGGCGGGCGACGTCGTCGGCAAGTTGATGCTCGTGACGGTGGCCGCGCAGCAGGGTGGGCTGGCGGCCGAGAACGCGCTGCGCGGAGCGCGCAAGAAGTTCGACTCCGCGGGCATCCCGCACGCCATCTTCACCTCGCCGCAAGTGGCCGGCGTCGGACTGAAGGAAAAAGAAGCCCGCGCTCAGGGGTACCGTGTCGCCGTGGCCAAGATTCCCTTCGACTATGTCCCGAAGGCCGGCGCAATCCGCGACACGCGCGGGCTGCTCAAGATGATCGTCGACGAGAGAACCTACCGCATCCTCGGCGTGCATCTGGTGTCCGCCGAGGCCGCCGATCTCATCCACATCGGCGTCCTCGCCGTTCGGCACCAGCTCGCGGTGGGTGATCTGATCCGCGCCACGTTCGTGTACCCGACGCTGGCCGAGGCGTTCAAGATCGCGGCGGTCTCGTTCAAGAAGGATGTCACCAAGCTGAGCTGCTGCGCGCAGTGACGCCGGCAGCGCATCGAGGAAGGAGGGGATACTCATGAAGCGGGTCGGGGTTCTTGTTCTGGCGGTGGCCAGCGCCGGGTTGTGGCTCCTCGCAGCGCGCGCGCACGCCTGTCCGTTGTGCAACGACAAAGGTTCCCGCGCGGCAGTGGCCGCGGATGGCGCGGAAGACGCCGCCGCCGGGGGAGCTGTCTGCACCTTGAAGGTGGACGGTATGACCTGCGGGGGCTGCGCCGGCTCCGTCGCTGGTGCCGCGAAGGCGGTATCCGGTGTGTCCAGTGCCGACGTGGACTGGAAGGCGGGGACGGCGGTGGTCCGTTACCGGCCCGAGACGACCGACCCGCAGGCGATCGCCGACGCCATCACCAAGGCGGGATTCCGCGCGGCAGTCGCCGCGCAGTGACCGAGCGGGCGATGTCGGATTGCTGCGCACCGAAAAAGGAGGTCGCGGTCGCCTCGGTAGCCTGCCCGCGCTGCGGCGTCGTGGGCCACGAGATCAGTCGCGAGACCGTCGGCGCGATGGCCACTCTGCAGGTGCCCGCGACCAGCTTGTGCGGGAAGGCCTATCGCTACTGCGGCACGGCCGACTGCCCCGTCGTGTACTACGGTGACGGTGGGATCGTCCTGCGGCAGTCGGAGGTGCGGGTGCCGGTGAACGCGAAGGACCCGGGACCGGACGTCCCCCTCTGCTACTGCTTCGGGCACACGCGCCGCAGCATCGCCGATGAGATCGCCGCCACCGGCCGCTCCACGGCATCCGCGGCGATCGCGCGCGAGATCAAGGCGGGCCACTGCGCCTGCGAGGTGAAGAACCCCTCCGGCCGCTGCTGCCTCGGCGACGTGCGCGCGTACGAAAAACAGGTCGCACATCAGCGGCGCAGCGGCGAGTATGCCGCGCAGAGAGAACCCTCAATGCATGAATGAAAGGAGGTGAAAACTGATGACGAAAACCGTCTCGCTCTGCCCCGAGTGCGGTGCGTGCCCAAGGGTCGAAATCGAGGACAATGCGGTCCGCATCGGCGAGGATGGCAACTCGGTGCAGCTCACACCAGCCGAGTGGAACGTCCTCGTCCAGCTGATCAAGGCCGGCCAGCTCGCCGAGCTGTAGGACGGTGGTGATCCCGGCCGGTGCTTCACCGGCCGGGATCACGCTAGCCCCAATGAACCGCATGATGCATCTCCTCGGTTGCGGTGGCCTGATTCTTCTCCTGGTCGCTGCACTGTGGTGGAGCCGTTGACCTGTGGCCAAGGTGTGCAAAATCCACGTAGCCGGCATGGTGAAGCGCGGCGGCTTCACCTCAATGGGCTGACCGACGGCGATCACAGCGGCTCTGGAAGAGCTGCCCGCAGTCATGAAGGTCGAGTTTGACATCCACACGGATGTTTTTACGGTGCACTACGCGGCTCCTGCCGATGCGGGCGAGATCTTGCGGTCGATCGGCGCGACCGGACAGCGCGAGGGGAAGCCCTACGAGCCATCGCTCGTGCCGTAGTAGTCAGCCGCTACCGCGAACGTTTTGATGGACCTCGTCCACCTGGTTTGCTGCTTTGGGTTGGTCCTCGTCTTGGCTCTGGCGCTGTGGCGCAGCACGCGGCGATGAAGCAGGCAGACCGCCATGTGCTCGGGAGACCCTTGGGCCTGCACTCCCTACCCGACAGGGTTCTCGGTTTTTCGCCGGAGGGCCGTAAGCCGTGGCTCCAATTATGTACTGACTGCCACTGTCGTCTTGCTCGCCGTCGCGTTCGCGCCGCGTGCGCTTCCCGCCGCGGCAGTAGTTGCGAGCTTTCTTCCCAGGCGCAGGATCATCCCACCCAACGTCGCGGACCCCAATGAGCCCAAGCTGGCTGCTGAGTACTCCCAAGCCCAGACGGGACGTCTCGAAGGGTTTGCCTTTCACATCGGCGCCATTGCGCCGCTTGTCGAGCTGCGCCCAGACGCCGGCGCGACGGAGCAGAAACACACCCGGATTGCGCAAGCAAGCGTTGACGCCGGCACGCTGCCGATTCTCTCCGACCGGGCGGGCTTTGATCTTCAGGCCGTGGACTTCCAGGTTGGTTTGCCAATCGACTATGGTCGCGGTCCCTTCGCGGCACGACTGAGACTGGGGCACGTCAGCTCTCATCTCGGCGACGACTTCTTTGGGAAGCATCCGAATTTCCCGAGGCGCACCTTCAGCCGGGATTCCCTGACGCTCTTGAGCTCGTACGAACTGCGAAACGCCCGCTTTTACGCGGGGGGCATCTATGCGATCGACGCCGATCCGGACGTGGCACGCGAAACCGTGCAGTCCGGGACAGAGATCACCGGGCTGGCCTTCTGGCACCAGCGTCTCGGAGCCTACCTTGCTGCGGATCTCCAGGCGAAGGCCGAGAATCAGTACGAGGTGAGCGTAAACGTACAGGCGGGCCTTCTCACCGTCTCCGCGACCGGCCGCAACGTGCGCCTCGCCTTTCGCTTCTTTGATGGCCACGCCCCGGTCGGGCAGTTCTTTCAGGAACGAGTGCGCTGGTTCGGCGTGGGCGTCTTCTACTTTCCCACAGTGGGCCCGCGTTGATCCGCGGCCCCCCATCTGACGATAACCGAGGCCTCAAGCTGCCGTTGACGGCACTGGACGACCACGCCCTGTTGGGGGGCATGCGAAGGCTCATCTTCAAGGTCCACGCCGTCCGCCGGATGCTCGCGCGAGGGAACACTGAGCAG
>JBBITY010000174.1:0-7065 GCA_037440565.1 Desulfurellales bacterium | reverse complement strand
GGAGCGGCGGCGGGGGCGCGGTGCCGGTGGTGTGCGGTGCGGCCAACATGAAGGCCGGCGACCGGGTGGCCTACGCGCCACCCGGTGCGGTCCTGCCGAGTGGGCGGCGGATCGAAGTCACCGAGATTCGCGGCGTGCGCTCGCAAGGGATGTTGTGTTCCGAGGCGGAGCTGGGGTTGTCCGATGAGGCGCGCGGTATCCTGATCGTGGCGGCCGATGCCCCGCTCGGACAACCGATAGCGGCGTACCTCGGCATCGAAGATACGGTGTTGGACGTGGCCGTGCCGCCCAACCGCGGCGACTGTCTCGGCGTCCTCGGCCTGGCGCGCGAGATCGCCGCACTCACCGGCGCGCGCATGCTGCGCACGCGTGTGACGGTTCGCGAGCGGGGCGCCCCGGCGCGCGAGGCGATCGCGGTGCGTATCGACGATCCTACGGGATGTGCCCGGTATGCGGCCCGGCTGGTCCGAGGGGTGCGGGTAGCGCCGTCGCCGCTGTGGCTGCAACAGCGATTGCGGGCGGTGGGGATGCGGCCGATCAACAACGTTGTGGATGTCACCAATTTCGTCATGCTGGAACGCGGGCAACCGCTGCACGCCTTCGACTACGCCCGCCTGCCGCGGCCGGTGGTCGTCGTGCGCCGGGCCGGTGCGACGGCGAGCATCCGGACGCTCGACGGAATCGTGCGAACGCTGGCGGCGGATGACTTGCTGATCACCACCGGCCAAGAGCCGATCGCCATTGCCGGTGTCATGGGCGGTGCGGAGAGCGAGGTCTGCGCGGCGACCGACACGGTGCTACTCGAAAGCGCCTGGTTCGATCCGCGCAGCGTCCGGCGCACGAGCCGCCGCCTCGATCTCCGCACCGAGGCGGCGTATCGTTTTGAGCGCGGAGTCGATATCGCCGGGGTGCCGGCCGCCCTCGATCGCGCCGCCGCGATGCTCAAGCAGCTCGCAGGTGGCGACGTGGCGCCGGGCATCGTCGAGGCGTATCCCGGGTTACCCGTCCCGGCGCCGATCGAGCTGCGACCCAAACGCGTGGCCGAACTCTTGGGTGCCGCAGTGAGCCGCAGCGAGGTGGTCGGCACGCTCAAGGCGCTCGGCGCTAGCGTTGGCGCAGGCCCGCGCGGGACGCTGGCGGTGGCGGTGCCGAGTTTCCGTTCGGACTTGACCCGGGAGATCGATCTCATCGAAGAGGTCGCGCGCGTCATTGGCTATCACCGCATTCCCGGCACCATGCCCGCCGTCGCCGTTGAGGGCGGCGAGTGGCCCGAGCGCATGCGTTGGGAACGGGAGCTGAAGCGCTTGCTAGCCGCGGCGGGGCTGGCAGAGGTGATTCCGCTGAGTTTCGCCGCGGCGCGCGCCAACGAGCTGTTCCGGGGCGTCGGCGCCTCGGGGGAGGCCATCGCGCTCGTCAACCCGATCAGCGGTGACGACGCGCAACTCCGCCGCAGCCTGCTCAGCGGCTTGGTGCGCGTCTGGCAGCACAATCGCAACCAGGGGGCCCGCAGCGTGGCGGCATTCTCGATCGGGAAGGTTTTCTGGCGCGACGGCGTTCCGCGCGAAGCCTGGCGGCTCGCCGGGATCTTGGCCGCGACCTCCCGTGGCAAGCGATCGGCGCTGCACGGGCGGCAGAGTTCGCGGATGCGAAGGGAGTGGTGGAGAGCGTGTTCGATCAGCTTCGGCTGGCCGATCGGATCGAGTGGCAACGACTGCAAGATCCCGGTCCGTTCCATCCGGGCCTGAGCGCCGAGATGCGCCTCGACGGGCAATTGATTGGCGTCTTGGCCGCGCTGCATCCGGAGGTCGAAGCCGAGTTGGGCGTCGAGGGCGCGCACTGGCTCTTTGAGCTTGACTTGGAAAAACTGCTTCCCTATTCTCCCCCGCGTCGTGTCTTCCGAGGTCTTCCGCGATTCCCCGCCGTGGTGCGGGATGTTGCGGTGATTGCCGACGAGGACTTTGCTTCCGGCCGCGTGCTCCAATTCATTCGGCAGTGGCGACGCGATTTGGTCGAGGACGTGAGCTTGTTCGATGCGTACGTCGGCGAACCGATTCCGGCAGGGAAGAAGAGCCTGGCATACTCGATTGCCTATCGCGCCGCCGAACGGACGTTGACCGACGAGGAAGTGAATGCCTTGCATGGAGAGCTGACAGCGGCCCTGTGCACGGCGCTGGGACTTGAGCTGCGACAATAGCAGGCCGCGAAGAGGGGCATCACCGTGACGATGACGAAGGCCGACATCGCCGAGCGCATTCACCAAAAGGTCGGCTTCTCGAAGAAAGAGGCCAGCGAAGTGGTGGACTCGATCTTCGAGGTCATTAAACAGCACCTCGAGCGCGGCGAGAAGGTCAAGGTGTCGGGCTTCGGCAACTTTGTCGTGCACCAGAAGCACCCGCGGCGCGGGCGCAATCCGCAGACCGGGGAGACGATCACCATCCGCGGGCGTCGCGTGTTGGGCTTCAAGGCGAGCCCGATGCTGAAGAAGAGCATGAACCCCGAAGCGTGACGCCATGGCGGGCGCCGGGCCGGAGCTGCCGGACAGACTGTACTTCAAGATCGGCGAGGTCGCCAAGATCGTCGGCGTCAAACCGTACGTGTTGCGCTACTGGGAGACCGAGTTTCCCATGATCCGACCGGGAAAAACCCGGTCGAAACACCGGCTCTATCGGCGTCGCGATGTGGAAACGCTCCTGGAAATCAAACGGCTGCTGCACACCGAACGCTTCACCATCGAGGGTGCGAAACGCCGCTTGAAGAACCCACCCAAACCTGCGGCCGCGCCGCAGCGCGAGCAGATGTCGTTACCGCTCGGCGAACGCGTTTATCGAGACGCGTTGGTCCGGCTCAAGAAAGATTTGCAGGAACTGTACAAGCGCCTCACCTGACCTTCGCCTGTCATCGATTTGTCGGGGTTCTCCAAAAGCGTACGCGCAGTTTCGCTGTGGAGGGCGGCCCGCGTGCTTTCGATGGCATGGGCGTTGCTCATCGATTCGGCTGGCGGGACGGAGAGCCGAATGGATGTGAGCTATGAGCGTGAACGCACGGGAGCCGAGGTCGTTTTTGTACTGATGCGCACATTGCTCGCCGGACGGCTGTTGTGGGGAGCCGACAGTGCAGTGTCGCTCGTCGGCCTGCGAACGATGCTTCGAGCCAACCGCGCGCAGGTGGCGCGTGCACTCTCGTACCTGCGAGATGAGGGGATGGTGCGCGTGGACCGCCGACGAGGGGTGGTGCGCCTGACCGAGCGCGCGTTTCGCGAGATGCTCAGGTGACCGGGGGGAACCCGGTGATGGCGCCGGCCGCATGCCAGTTGCTTACCGCGAGGTGACCACTCCGGCGCCGCGCCGTCCGCGGATTGCCTCGCGCTTGTGCGCGCAACTGGTGCACGTGATGTCGTCACAGACGAAAAACGCCGGGTCCTCGGCCAGCGCCGCGGCCGCTTGCTGAACGAGATAACGGATCGGGATCTTGCGCGCGACGCCCCCCGGCAGAGGCGCCGAAGTGACGTGACCCGGATCGAGGCGCGCGTCCAGCCGGTCGAAGGTGGCGCTGCACCCAGGGACGTGCTCCAACACGACGCGCTCCTGATAGCCGCCGGCATTGATGCGGATGGCGGTGCTGCGGCCGAGGTACCCGACGGCGGCGGTCTCTTCGGCCAGATGGATCGCCGTGCACGCGCGCAGGGGCGCCCCGAGCAACAGCGCGTAGCCGCGCATCACGTTGAGCTTCTTGATCGGTCCGAGCGGGTTGTTGTCGCGCTGCGTCGATAGCATGAGGCTGGCCTGACGGCCATAAGCGCTGAATGAATGCGAGGGATGGTTGCTGCGCAGCACGCCCGGCATCTTGCGAAACGCTTCGGCGACGGCGCCGACCTCTCCGCTCACCGGAAGATCGGAATGGAAGGGCACGGGCAGCCCGTGTGGGTTGGCGAGCGTTTCGGTGCACGTGAAGGCGGGCATCAGGATGGTGCCGTGTGGACCCACGCTGTGCAAAAGGGCCTCGCACACCGCCGGCGCATCGGCATCGCCGAAATGCAGGGCCGGCAGGGAAACGTGGACGAGCATATTGAGGCCCGTGAGTTCGAGCGGCTCGAGCCACCGGACGAGCGCGGCGGTCTTCATGGTGTCGCCGCAAGCGCCTCGCGGACGCGTGCCGTCGCGGCGGTCAGCGCGCGCAGCTTTGCCGTAGCCTCTTCGACCGTCCGCGTCTTGAGGCCGCAATCCGGGCTGATCCACAAGTGGTCGCGCCCGACGAGCCGCAACGCGTGTTCGATCCGAGTCGCCACCTGCTCGGGGCTTTCGATGCGGTGGGTGTGCACGTCGAGCACGCCGACTGACAAGTCCTTGGTGAACGGATGCCGCCCGAAGACCTCGATCCAATCCACCGCACTCTGCGAGATCGCGAGGTCGAGGTTGTCGGTGGGGAGGTCGAGCAGAGCCGGGTAAATCGTTTCAAAGGCGCCGAAGCAGGCGTGGGTGATGAAATACGCGTCGAGGCCGTCGGTGAGCGCGCGCAGGGCCTCGATCGCGTACGGCAGTTCCGCCGGGCGCGCCGACAGAGCCGGCTCGTCGATCTGCACGAGGCGCGCGCCGGCGTGAACGAGCGCGGCGACTTCCTTGCGCAGTTCGGCCGCCAGCGCCTCGCAGGCACTGCGCCGGTCTGGGTAGTGTTCGTCGAACGACCAATCCATCATCGTGTACGGGCCGGTCACGATCGCTTTCACCGGTTTGCGGCTGTGGGCACGCGCGAACTGCCACCAGCCCACGGTGATCGGTTCGACCCAGCGTACCGGGCCGGTGATGATCGGCTTGTGGTAATAGCGGTTCCCGTAAGAGCGCACCAGGCCCCCCAGCGTCATACCTTCGAGGGCGTCGGCGAAGTAGGCGACCATGTCGCCGCGATACAGTTCGCCGTCCACGAGGATGTCGAGCCCGATCTCGTCCTGGCGCTGCAGCCAGAAGAGGGTCGCTTCTTCCGTCATCGCGTCGAGGTCGCGGTGGGAGAGCTTGCCGCGTGCGTAGGCGGCCCGTGCTGCCTGTAGATCCGGTGGTTTCGGCAGACTGCCGACGGTCGTCGTCGGCAAGGCCGGGAGATCGAGGCCCAAGTGCCGGAGCTTCGCCCGGTCCGTCATGCGGGTCAGGTAGTGGCCCGACGAATGTCGGGCAAGAGCGCTAACTTTGCCCGCGCGCGGTCGCGAGGGAGGTGTTCGAGTCCGCACGATGGCTGCAGGTAGACCGAGTCGTGCACGTAGCGGTGGAGGAGTCGTTCCAAGGTCCGCGCGATGTCATCGGGATTCTCCAGGCGTGTCGAACGCCCGTTAATCAAGCCCAATGCCAGTACTTTGCTCGACCCGGTCTGGGCGACGGCGTCGAGCAAGCGAGGGCTCTCCGAGCAGTCGAGGGCCAGGATGTCGGCCGGCAGCGAGTTCAACTGCGCATACAGCGGCTCGGCATCGCCGAAGTAAGTGGCCACGGCGAGCTGCGCCGCTTCGCCCGTCGCATTCTGTAGCGGCTCCAACAGCTCACGCAGGAGCCGGATGTCTTCCGCATGGTGGAGGATGAGCGGCTCGTCGATCTGGATCATCCGCGCTCCGGCGGCCACCAGATCGCGCACCTCGTCGGCGAGAATCATGCTGAGATCGGCCGCCAGCAGCGGCGGGCTGCGATAGGCCGTTGTCGCGATGAGAGACAACCGCGCTAGGGTGTAGGGGCCGGTCAAGACCGGCTTGATCGGCACTGGGCACGCAGCGCAGGCGCGCTGGTACTCCCGCGTGACCAACGGGCGGTGCCGGCGCAGCTTGGCCTCGATCACCGGCTGGCGGAAGTACGTGTTTGTATCCAAGAAGCGCAATAGGCCGTTCAGACGAACACCATCGAGGCGTTCGACGAGGTGCGAGACGGGATCGGCCCAAGAGATCTGCCCGTCGGTGGCCCAGTCGAGCTGCACGGCCGCCTGCTCGTGCAAGATCTCTGCGAGCACGGAGGACTCGACCTGCTCGAACTCGCTCTGAGTGATGTGCCCGCGCTCGCGGTCCGCGTAGGCGCGCCGCAGGCGCTGCGCGTGTTTGGTGTCGCCGATGCGCGGATAGCTGCTGTGGTTGGCGAGAAGCGTCTGCATTCCGGCGTCGCTCCCGAACCATACCTGCCCGCTCCCGGAGCGGCAAGAAGCCAGCCGCGTCCCGCCCCCGCGTCCGCGGGAGCGGATCCACCCTTCTTTGCGCGACGGAGGATTTTCGCGGTTAGGATTGCGACCAGTTTTCGCAAGGAGACCGGGACGCATGCGGAGGAAACGGCCGGCGCGTTGACCCCCTGTGACCGGGCCGGTAGAGTCCGCCGCGTTGCGAGGCGGAGGACCGAGGCGTGGAATGGTTCATTGTGACTCTGGACATGTACCGGCGGGTGGCGACCCAGGCGGGCGCGCTGGCGTTACGCAACTGGCCGGTCTTGGCGAGCGTTTTTGCCTACAGCGCGATCATCTCGCTGACGGTCAGCCTTGCAGGGCTACTCGGCATGGCCGGTGGGCTCGTGGTGAGCCTCGTGTCCGCGGCGTGCGTCGGCTCCTTCCTCTATCTCGTCGAGATGATGCTGCGAACGACGCGCACCACCTGGGAGGATTTCCGCCGCAGTTTCTTTGTCTACGTAGGGGACGTGGTGGGGGTGGGTTTCGTGCTGTGGGTGTTCGCGCAGCTCGCGGGACCGGCGCTGGCGCCGCTGCCGCAAGGCCGCGTCCTTCACCTCTGCCTCGACATCCTGGTTATCGTCTTCTTTAACGCTGTGCCGGAGCTGATCTACCTCGGCCACCACACCGTGCTCGCGTTGCTGGCCGAGAGCTATCGGTTCATCACGGAGAACTGGATTGAGTGGTTTCCACCCAACATCGTCGTCATGGGTGTCCTCCTTGCCCTCTGGCGGCTCCCGGTTGGCAGTCTGCCGGGTCTTGCCGTACAAAGGGCCGCGGTCGCGCTCTTCCTGTATTTCGCCATGGTGATGCGCGGCCTGCTGTTTCTTGAACTGAGCGGCAGCACGCGGCGCGCTCGCGCCTTTCGGCACAGGGCGGGGCGGTGAG
>JBBITY010000173.1:2477-7093 GCA_037440565.1 Desulfurellales bacterium | reverse complement strand
AGAGCGGCAACTACCTCGACGACGACGACCTCGCCGACACGCCGGACTGCACGGCCGAAATCCGCGGCATCGAGAACGGCCTGCTCTACCCGTACGCCAAGATCGCCTCCGTGTTCCACTGCCCCTCGGACAACCGCGACAGCCTCGACCCCTACGGCGGCTATCGCGCGTACCGGACCTACTCGATGCCGAACTGCATGAACGGCGACGCCGGCTGGGAGACCTTCGTCGGGGCCAAGAAAGTGACCAAGAAAACCGCCGCAATCTCGTCCGCCGCGGCCCGTTATGTGTTCCTCGAGGAGTCCGATCCGCGCGGTATCAACATGCACTCCTGGGTCATGTACCTGAACCAGGAAAAGTGGATCGACCCGCTCACCGTCTGGCATGAGAATCGCAGCACGATCGGCTTCGCCGACGGGCACGCGACGGTGCACGCCTGGCTCGACGAGCGGACCATCAACATGAGCCGCGACCACGAGTTTGATCAGCCCTGTCCCGGAAGCGAAGATTGGCGGTTCATGGCCGCGGGCTGGACACGCCAGGAACGCTAGTGCGACCCACGCCAGCGCCAAGCGTCCGGCTTCCGCTCCCGACGAAGCGTTCTCGTAGAAACCGCTGCGGGATTTGCGGCCTGTACGCAGAGATTCCAGGCGTTCATCCGCGGCTCGCTTTCGAATCCGTTTTTCGCTCGTCATGGTTCGCTTTTCTCGCCGTGCGACGCGCGTTCGCGTCCCGGTCCATGTGCGGGAGGCGGTCGCCCTGACAGGAGGCCAACATGGACGAACCCGTGATCGTCGAGGAAATCTGCGCCCGCGACGTGCACGCGCTTCAGGCGGCTCCGTTACTGCTCGACGTTCGCGAGCACGAGGAACTCGCGGTCGCGCGCATCCCGGGCGCACTGCACATTCCGATGGGCGAGATCGCCGTGCGCCTGTCGGAGATCCCCGACGACCGCGACGTGGTCGTCTTCTGTCACCACGGCAAGCGCAGCTACAGCGTCGTCTCCTGGCTCAAGCGCGCCGGCTTCACGCGCGTTCGCAGCCTCCGCGGCGGGATCGACGCTTGGTCGTGCGAAGTGGACCCGAGCATCCCGCGCTACTAGGTCCGCCGGCTGGCGCTGCCGCTCGCGCCGAGAGAAGCGTCGCGGCGACCCGGAATCGCCTGCCAAGTTGACAGCGGCAAATCGAATTTTCCGCCGTTTCGATGGCACGCTTACAGTGCCAGCCGCCCCCGCTGCTTGAAAGCGTGATGCATGTAAGCGCCTGATTCGGCGGGGGTTGCGCCAACGAGTTTACCGCCGGCCCCGCGCGCTCACGCTGCGGAACGAACTTTGCTTACCCGCCGGTGTCTTGAAGTGTCTCATGGGTTTTTGTTGACGCATTCGCGGCGCAGCATGACAATCCTGCTGCCGCAAGCGGTAAAGGAGTTACCATGGCGGTGTCGATCCGTCCCCTGGGTGACAAGGTGCTGGTCCGGCGTTCCGAGGCCGAGGAGCGCACCGCGGGCGGAATCGTTCTCCCAGAGACGGCCAAAGAGAAACCCAAGCGCGGCACGGTCCTGAACGTCGGCGAGGGACGCCTGCTCGAGACCGGTCAGCGCAAGCCGTTGCAGGTCAAGAAGGGCGACAAGGTTCTGTTCACCAGCTACGCGGGCACCGAAGTCAAGGTCGATGGCGAGGAAGTGATCATCATGGAAGAGTCGGATATCCTCGCGATCCTCGACTGAGCAAGGGGTTTCCGCATGATGCTGTCGAACGTGCAGGAGGCTGTCAAGGATGCGGTGAATCTGGTGAATCTTCACTCGGGCCGCACATGCGTTCGCCTGCAATTCGCCGGCGACGCCGAACCCATCGATTTCGTCGCGAACGCCGCCCGAATGACCGAGGGACGGTTTGAGTTCCAGGCGGGGTTCGAGACCTACCGCGGCCTGATCACCGAACTCTCCGACATCAACGCACAGCTGATCCAGTAGTCCTACCCCCGCCGCACGGCGCGCCCGTTCTCCCCCCCGGACGGACGCCCGGCGGCGGAACTGCGCACCTACCATGCGCTCGTAAATCCCCGTGGCGTCGGACCTCCGAGTCCGACACGCTGAGCCGCGTCCATCAGAAATCGGGAAGCTTGCGCCGTCTCCGACCGCGACGCCAGCCGCGCGGGCCCCCGCGTCCCACGATCCGCGCTGCTATCCGAGGAAGCGGCCCGCGCTTGGCCCGACAACCTGCGCGCCAGTTTGACGCGGACGCCGCGCCAGATCCGTCACGCATGAATCTAATAAGCGTCTGTCCTCAAACAACTTGCGCTCCACATGTGCTACGCGCCCCACCTGGCGCGCCGCTTGCTACTCAATCCCGCGGACTCGCCCGGGCGGGTTTGGTCTGCCATTCTGGCCGGGTGCCAAAGTCCCGGCGCTGGCGAGTCGGACCGTCTGACTAACGAGCGCTTTCGAACTGCCTCAGAGGAGAACTCTCGATGCCAGCCAAGCAGATCGTGTTCGAAATGGAAGCCCGCGAGGCGATTCGCCGCGGCGTGCACAAGCTCGCCAAGGCCGTCAAGGTCACGCTCGGCCCTCGCGGTCGCAATGTCGTGATCGAGAAGTCGTTCGGCGCGCCCACCGTCACCAAGGATGGCGTCACCGTCGCCAAGGAAGTCGAGCTCGAAGACGCCTACGAGAACATGGGCGCCCAGATGGTCAAGGAAGTCGCCAGCAAGACCAGCAAGGACGCCGGCGACGGCACCACCACCGCCACCGTCTACGCCGAGGCCATCTATGACGAGGGCCTCAAGAACCTCGCCGCCGGCGCCAACGCGATGGAGCTCAAGCGCGGCGTGGACATGGCCGTCGAGGCGGTGGTCGAGGCGCTCAAGAAGATCGCCGTCCCGGTCAAGGGCAAGGAGCAGATTTCGCAGGTCGGCACCTGCGCCGCCAACCAGGACGCCGAGATCGGCAAGATCATCGCCGAGGCCATGGACAAGGTCGGCAAGGACGGCGTCATCACCGTCGAAGAGGGCAAGAGCCTGGAGACGACCGTCGATCTCGTCGAGGGCATGCAGTTCGACAAGGGCTACGTCTCGCCGCACTTCGTCAACAAGCCCGAGAGCATGGAAGTCGCCCTCGACAACCCCTACATCCTGGTCCACGAGAAGAAGATCAGCAGCGTCAAGGACATGCTGAACTTGCTCGAGCAGATCGCCAAAAGCGGCAAGCCCCTTCTGGTCATCGCCGAGGACGTGGAGGGCGAGGCCCTCGCCACCCTCGTGCTCAACAAGCTCCGCGGCGTGCTCCAGTGCTGCGCCGTCAAGGCCCCGGCCTTCGGCGACCGCCGCAAGGCCATGCTCGAAGACATTGCGATCCTCACCGGCGGCAAGCCGATCTTCGAGGACCTGGGCATCAACCTTGAGGGCGTGAAGCTCGAAGACCTCGGCCGCGCCAAGCGCGTCATCGTCGACAAAGAGACCTGCACGCTCATCGAGGGCGCCGGCAAGCCCGCCGACGTCAAGGGCCGCATCGAGGCCATCAAGCGCGAGATCGAAAACACCACCAGCGACTACGACCGCGAGAAGCTGGAGGAGCGCCTGGCCAAACTCTCCGGCGGCGTGGCGCAGATCAACGTCGGCGCCGCGACCGAGGTCGAGATGAAGGAGAAGAAGGCTCGCGTCGAGGACGCTTTGCACGCCTGCCGCGCCGCGGTCGAAGAGGGTGTGCTCCCCGGCGGCGGCGTGAGCGTGTTGCGCGTGGACGACGCGCTGGACGCGGTGGCCAAGAAGGCCAAGGGTGACCAGAAGACCGGCGTGGACATCGTCCGCCGGGCGCTGCGCGCCCCGATCCGCCAGCTTGCGGAGAACGCGGGCATCGACGGTTCGATCGTCTGCCAGAAGGTGCTCGAGAACAAGGGCAACTTCGGCTGGAACGCGGTGACGGACGAGTACGGCGACCTGGTGAAGATGGGCGTGATCGTCCCGCTGAAGGTCGAGCGTGTGGCGCTCCAGAACGCGGCCAGCGTCGCGGGCCTGCTGCTGACCACCGACGCGGCGGTGAGCGAGATCAAGGAGAAGGAAGACGACAAGCCCGGCCGCGGCGGGCACATGCACTGAGAGAAGGGCCAAGACCTGAAGCGCTCGTTGCGAGTAACGAGTCGCGAAGTACGAATCGCGAGTAGCCAGTTAGGACGGGCCGC
The DNA here is from genome assembly GCA_037440565.1 of Desulfurellales bacterium. Classification (GTDB taxonomy): domain Bacteria; phylum Desulfobacterota; class Binatia; order HRBIN30; family CADEER01; genus JBBITY01. The sequence continues at coordinate 2,919 of JBBITY010000173.1, read as the reverse complement.
GCGGTGTGAAAGCCGTGCGGCCCGTTCGCACTGAGCGGGTCAAACCGGCCGATGTGGCTGTGTGGGGCCGCTGTCCGACCGGTCCACGGCCACTGGTTTCCAACCGGCGAGTAGGGCGGGTTGGAACCGGCGGGTGGCATGCCGTCCCGCGCGGTGCGGGCAGTCCCGCGTCCCACGGTGCTCCCGATGAGCGCCGACGCTGGTTGCGATACGACCCGCTCGGGTCGGCGTGCGACCGCCCCTTCGCACGGCAGCTTTGGGTGTCGGAGCGAAGTAAGCACGATTCCGACACGGCTGGAGGCGGCTCGCCAATCACGGCGCGCGCCCCCGTACGCAGCTTCCGCTAGCGCACAATTTTCGGTCCCGGCTGCGACGGCGTGCACCGCCGCCACCGTCAAGGACGCATCCCGGCCGAGCCGCGATCGTGAGGGAGCGGTCGATT
>JBBITY010000173.1:1863-2449 GCA_037440565.1 Desulfurellales bacterium | reverse complement strand
TCGAGCAACGGTGTGCATTCCGGTGTGCCGCGCTTCGCCAAAGCCGTTTCATACGCCCGAGAGCCGCTCCGTGGGAAAGTGTGGGACCGGCCGTGGCCGTCGATGTACAGCACGGGGGAGTGAAAGCGCTGCGGGCGTGCGCGTTACGACCAGCGCGGCCCGGTGGCGCCGGCGGCGTGTCGATGGGCGGCGCGGGAGGCGGCGACCCGGGCGCAGACGGGGAGCCGTGCGAGTCGGGCCGCGGACCGGCGCGGAACGTCACCCCGGATTTTCGGATTCAACCGGTGTTTCCGGGCAAGATAGAGGGCAAGGCAGCTCGCTCTACCTTGAGCGTTTTCAGCGCTTTCGAGATTGGAGGGTGCCGAGTCGCGCGATCGAGCTGCGGGAATGCTGGTCGGTTGGGAAGGGCATCGGGTCCGGACGCTGCGGCGGTTTGAGGCCGGCGCGGCGGGTGCTAACGCCGCGCCTCCCCCCTTCGTGCGACGATCAGCCACGCCACGCTGGACAGGATCAGCGGCCCGCCCAGCAGCGTGGGCGTCGGCACGCGCTCCCCGCCGATCAGCCACGTAAGCAGCGGATTCAGGAC
>JBBITY010000173.1:1510-1819 GCA_037440565.1 Desulfurellales bacterium | reverse complement strand
CGCCTCGATGTACCGCAGCGACCACGAGAAGATCACGTACGGCGTTGCGAACTGCACGATGCTGAACAGCGCGATCAGCGCCCATTGCCGCGGCGTGAGCCACAGTTCGCCCCAGGCCAGGACGGCCGGCAGCAGCAGGATGCCCGAGCCGGCGAAGTTCAGCGCCACCACCAGCAACGGGCTTACGTTCCGCAGCCCCCGCAGCGCGATCGTCAGCAGGCCGTAGCCCATGCCGCTCACCAGTCCCAGGAACAGCGGCAGGGCCTGCGCCGCGCCGTGGCCGGCGAAAATCACGGCCACGCCGACGAG
>JBBITY010000173.1:0-1484 GCA_037440565.1 Desulfurellales bacterium | reverse complement strand
GCGCGCTCGCCGAGCAGCAGCGGCGAAAGCGCGAAGACCCACAGCGGCGAGGTGTACTGGAGCAGGATCGCGTTGGCGGCGGCGGTGAGCGTCGTTGAAAGGACGAAGAAGTAGGTCATCACCGTGAACGCAGCCACCGAGCCGATCGGCCACGCCGCACGCACCGCCCGCAACGTGGACAGCCCGCGCAGCGCCGCCGGCAGGAACAGCAGCCCGCCCAGCAGCGAGCGGTAACACGCAATCGTGATCGCGGACAGCGGCGGCTCGCCGCCGGCAGCGTCGCTGAGCAGCTTGATGAGCGGGCCGTTGAGGCTCCACAGCAGCGCCGCGGCCACTAGCCCAAGCACGCCGCGCCATTCGCTAACAGGCGACGAAAACGGCGCGGGTACGACATCGGAGTTGTCGCGCGTCGCAGCTCGCATGCCGGCAAAGCATACCCGGCGGGGTCTCGCCCGCTCACCGGGGCGCGCGCCGATCGGCTTACGGGGCCGGTTTGTCGGTCTTCTCGTAGCCCTCCGGCGCCGGGACGGCGAAGGTCTTTTCCTCCAGCTTCGGTGCGACTTCGAGTTTCTCGAGCGTGATCTCGTTCGTAATCATCTTGCCGTCCTGGCCGGGAAACGTGCGCTTGACGGCCCGCGGCAGCAGGTCCTTGGTCGAGAAGCACCAGACGGCCTTCTGGTCGCCCTGGCCGTAATCCACGGACACTTCGTAGCACTCCACCTCGCCGACCTTTTTCACGCCGAGCAGCTCCGACTTCTTCGCGTTGATCTCGTCCTTGAACGGCGTGGGGTGCACGAACTCCAGCATGCCGGCGAGTTGGACGAACTGCGCCGAGCGGCCCATCACGCCGGGGTCGATGTCCGCATGGACCCTCTTCTCCACGGCGTCGAGCAGCCAGTAGTTCTCCCCGTCGGAGCCGAGCGTAATTTGCCGCACGGCCGTGTCGGCCGACCCCTTGACGCCCAGCTCCATGCGAAACTGCTTGAAGCCCTGCTCCGATCCGCCCGAGAGAATCACCTCGCCCTCGGCGCTCAAGCTCCCACGCGCGGCGCCTTCCAGCCTGGCCTGGCAGCGGTAGCGCACGGAGTCGACGGCCTTGGCTGCGGCGTCCGCGGCCTTTAGGATTTCCACGGGGTCGGTCATCGGACCGGAAGCGCCCGCGGACTTAGCCGGCGCCGACGCCGCGGGCTTGTCCTGTCCCCATGCCAGGCTGACGGCGCTGACGGTCAACAACGGGACGATCCAGCGTTTCATCATGGTTTTCCCTCTTCACACATCCACAGGAGTCATTCAAAACCGAACCATCAGTAGACGCTCAATGCGGCCGCCGCCAGCCCGAAAACCCGCCCGGCGATCACGGACGTGGTCGCCAGTCCGCGGCATGACCAGCCTCCACGGGTACGGTCTTCAGACCGGTCTTCTTCGTAGAACCGGTCTCCAGACCGGTCTTCTTCGTAGGACCGGTCTCCAGACCGGTCTTCTTC